>JBPCTP010000167.1:0-8647 GCA_051011615.1 Microthrixaceae bacterium
CATCAACACCTACCGGGCGAAGCAACGCCGCCCCGAACAGACCGATCTCGACGACGTGGAGGACCTCTACCTCTACCGACGCATCGGCGGTCTGGAGTCGGCATCGCTGGGCCGCTCGGCAGAGGACGAGCTGATGGACCTCTTCACAGAGGGCGAGGTGAAGGAGGCGATTGATTCGCTTCCGGACAACTTCCGGGTGCCCGTGCTGCTCGCCGATGTCGAAGGTTTCGCATACAAGGAGATCGCCGAGATGCTCGACATTCCCATCGGAACCGTCATGAGTCGGCTGCATCGCGGAAGAAAGGCGCTCCAAAAGTCGTTGCACTCCTTTGCAGCCTCCCGGGGGCTTGCATCAGAGGAAACCGAGGTGGTCGAGCAATGAACGGCATCACCTCCGGATCCAGTCCACAGACCCAACGACCAAAGAGAACCTTCGACCGACGAGACGGGGGTGAGCAGGACCGATGACTGAACAGACACGACCCAACGCGGCGACTGATGGCGATCACGGCGACTGCGAGGCTGCGGTCGCCCATCTCTACGACTACCTCGCCGGGGAGCTCGACGAGGACTCGATGGCCAAGGTCACCACCCATCTGGAGCGATGTTCCCCGTGCCTGGAGGCTTTCGACTTCCACGCGGAGCTGAAGAAGGTGGTGGCACACCGTTGCTCCGAGCAGATGCCGCTGGAGCTCAAGGCACAGCTGATCGAGATCGTGGAACGGGGCGGTGGCCCTTCCGACGTGGCGGAGATGTGACCACGCGGAACCGCCCGGATACGACCCCCCGACCCGGAGATGTGAACGTCCGCCGCCACGCCCCTAGAGTTGGGGAATGCAGTTCGCGCAGGACACGGTCTGGCACTTCTGGCTGGCGGTACCCCTCGCCCTCGGGGCGATCTTCGCAGTTGTCGGGGTCGTCGCCCTCTACTTCTTCAAGGTCGTGCGTACGCGCTACCCGAAGGACACCGCCTGAGCCGGTCCTCGGCCGGCCCCACCTGACCGGCCGACCATGAGTGACACGATCGACTGGGCCCTCGCTCGAAGCGTTGCCAGCCGGATTTCGGGTAGTGATCCCTTCGCGGAGTCGTACCACGCGGCAACCCTCGAGCCTGACTTCGAGCGCCTCACGGCGGAAGCGCAGCTCCACGTCGAGGCCGAGGTGGGATTCGGCTCGCTGGCAGGACCGGCGCGGGCCAAGGTGGTCGATCGCTCGGACTGGGTGGCGGCCAACATCGCCTCCTACCGGCGGCTTCTTCGTCCCGTCCTCGGTGCGCTCGAGGATCGGATGACCGGGCCTGTCGCCATGGTTTCCGGCAAGATCGCCGGCGCCGAGATGGGTGCGCTGCTGGGTTGGATGTCGTCGCGGGTGCTCGGCCAGTACGACCTGCTGGTGCTGGAGGACGAAGATCCCGAGGACCAGGATCTCGTGTACTACGTGGGGCCGAACATCCTCGCCCTCGAGAAGAAGCACTCCTTCCCACCCGAGCAATTCAGGATGTGGGTGGCGCTGCACGAGGTCACCCACCGAACACAGTTCACCGGTGTCCCGTGGCTGCGGCAGTACTTCCTCGACCTCGTCGAGCAACTGGTCGGGATGGCAGACCCGGATCCCGGCCGCTTCTTCGTGGCTCTCGGACGAATCGCCGAGTGGCTCCGTACCGGCGACAACCCCCTCGAGGAGGGCGGCCTCTCCGCGTTGTTCGCCAGCGAGGACCAACGGGCGGTCATGGAGCGCGTCGGTGGCCTGATGAGCCTGTTGGAAGGCCACGGCGACGTGGTGATGGACCGTGCGGCGGTGCACCTAGTGCCACAGGCCGACCGATTCGGCAACGTGCTGCGCGCACGTCGCAAGGAGATGGGCGTGGCCACGAAGATGGTTCAGCGACTGATCGGGCTCGAGGCCAAGCTGAACCAGTACGAGCGCGGAGAGCGTTTCATCGAGGCAGTGGAGGAAGATGGAGGCCCGGAGCTGTTGAACCGGGCTTTCGAGCAACCGGAGAACCTGCCGACGATGGCCGAGATCGAAGACCCCAACTCGTGGGTAGCGCGAGTTGCGCCGTCCACCACCGGACGACGGTGAATCAGGCTGCACCCTCCGCTCCAGGCTTCTCCGGTGATGTAGCCCGACCCGTCCCCGGTGATGAACGACTCATCGCTCTGTTGGGCCGATGCACGTTTCCTCCGGCGCCAGAGTTCGACCAGTCGGGTAGGCGTTGCGATGTGCCGGATCCCACGGGCCAGCTGGAGGTAGCGGTCTCGGGTGGGCCTGACTCCGTCGCGCTGCTCGCCCTCGCGGTGGCCACCGGAATTGCGGTCAAGGCACACCATGTGGACCACGGCCTTCGAAACGCCTCGGCATCCGAAGCGGGGTTCGTCTCGTCCCTGTGCGAACACTGGGGTGCGGCCTTCCAATCGCACCGGGTGGTCGTGCCCGACGGCGCCGATCTGGAGAGGCGCTGCCGCGATGCCCGAATCGGCCTGCTGCCAACTTCGTGCCTCACCGGCCATACCGCGGACGACCAGGCAGAGACGGTGCTGATGCGACTGATGCGCGGCACTGGTCCGGCGGGACTTGCGGCCATGGACCCCGAGAAGCACCCGATGTTGGGCATCCGGCGCGCTGAGACACAGGGTCTGTGCGAACTCCTGGGGGTGAGGCCCGTGGACGATCCGATGAATCACTCCGAGCGTTTCACACGCAATCGCGTCCGGTCGGAGATCCTGCCGTTGATGAACGATGTGGCCGGTCGCGACGTGGTCCCGCTGCTGGCCCGGACAGCCGAGTTGGCTGCGGAGAACGCCGAGGTGCTGATGCTGATGGTCGACGAGGTCGACCCCAGCAACGCTGCTTCTGTGGCTGGTGCTCCTTCAGTGGTGGCGACTGAAGCACTGCGGCGGTTCTGGAGGCAGGAAACCGGGGGATTGATGCCTCCGGATCGTGGCGCTGTTGAACGCATGGTCGCGGTTGCTCGCGGTGAGCGTCGCTCGGCGCAGGTTGCCCAAGGTTGGACGTTGCGGCGCCGTACCGGTCGATTGTGGTTGGAGCGGGCTGTCCCCCGCGCCGGCTCCGAGCGGTAGGGTCAGCGCCGTGAACGCGCCGGAGCCGTTGCCGTCGATCGAGAGTGATCCCCACATTGGTGACATTCTCCTCACCGAGGAGCAGCTCTCCGCGAGGATTCGCGAGCTGGGAGAACAGCTGAGCCGTGACTACGCCGGCGAGGCACCACTGCTCGTATGTGTGTTGCGGGGTGCCTACGTGTTCCTGACCGATCTCGCACGTGCAACCGACCTGCCGGTGCAGATCGATTTCATCGCGGTGTCCTCCTACGGGTCGAGTACGCGAACCTCCGGTGTGGTTCGTCTCGTGAAGGACCTCGAGGTGGATCTCACGGATCGCCATGTGATCCTCGTGGAGGACATCGTGGATACCGGACTCACCTTGCGGTATCTGCGCCGGAGTCTGGAGGCGCGCGGGCCCGCCAGTCTCGAGGTGTGTGCGCTGCTCGCCCGCGAGTCGGCAGATCTCGAGGGCCTCGGAGTGCGCTATGTCGGCTTCACCATCCCGGGCGATTTCGTGATCGGCTACGGGCTCGACGTGGATGAGCAGTACCGCAACCTGCGCCACATAGCGATCTACGAGCCGGATGAGGGCGATGAGTGAAGATCTTGATCTGAACGTCCCCGAACCGCTTCCGCAACGGCCCGGACTGGCGCCCGAGGTGGACCTGGAAAGGATTTCGGCAGCCGTTCGCGAGATCCTCGAAGCAATCGGTGAGGACGCGGATCGCGAAGGGCTTGCCGAGACGCCCCAGCGCGTCGCTCGGATGTATGCCGAGACCTGCGCCGGGTTGCACGACGATCCGAGCCACCACCTGCGTACCACCTTCGATGCCGGTCACGACGAGATGATCATGGTGCGCGACATCCCGCTGTACTCGCTGTGTGAGCACCACCTGGTGCCGTTTCACGGCAAGGCCCATGTGGCCTATGTGCCCAACGAAGACGGCCGGGTCACGGGCCTTTCCAAGCTGGCGCGCTTGGTCGATGGGTATGCGAGGCGCCCGCAGGTCCAGGAGCGGCTGACCACGCAGGTGGCTGATGCCGTCGAATCGAGCCTCTCCCCCCGTGGTGTTCTGGTCGTTGTCGAGGCGGAGCACATGTGCATGGCGATGAGAGGCGTCCGAAAGCCAGGAGCCACCACCGTCACGTCTGCTGTTCGGGGATTGTTCCGCGAGGACTCGGCTGCCCGATCCGAGGCGATGCGATTCGTGGCTCCTGGAGGCTGATGAACCAGGTCTCGGGTGAAGCCGGGGGGCCCGAGGCGAATCAGCCGTTGATCATGGGGGTGCTCAACACGACGCCCGACTCGTTCTCCGATGGCGGTGCACACCTGGATCCCGACGAGGCGGTCGCCGCAGCGCTTCGGATGATCGCCGACGGGGCCGACGTGATCGACATCGGCGGCGAGTCCACGAGGCCCGGTGCCGCGCCCGTCAGCCCGGCTGACGAGCAGCGCCGCGTCATGCCGGTCGTGGAGGCACTTGCAGCCCACCCGGACGCAGAAGGCACCAGGCTGTCGATCGACACACGCAACGCCGAGACGGCTGTGACTGCGTTGGCGGCGGGGGCGACGCTCCTCAATGACGTGTCAGCCTCCCTTTTCGAGCAGGCCGCCGAAGCCGGTGCCGGATGGGTGGCGATGCACATGGCTGGTTCTCCGGCCACGATGCAGGCGGCACCCCGCTACGGCGACGTGGTGTCCGAGGTGCGGTCGTTTCTCTCCGAGCGGGTGGAACGGGCCGAACGTGCGGGCGTGTCGGAGATCTGGGTGGATCCGGGCATCGGGTTCGGCAAGACCACCGGCCACAACGTCGCCCTGTTGGCGAATGTCGATGCCATCGCGGCCGACGGACGACCTGTCCTCATTGGTTGTAGCCGCAAACGGTCGCTCGGTGTGCTGCTGGCGCGAAGTGATCAGGGCTCGCCGTCGCACCCCGGGCCGTCCGGCGGTTCAGCTGATTTCGATGAAGTTGAGCCACTTTCGACCGCGGAGCGCCTCACAGGTTCGCTAACAACGGCATCCTGGGCCATTATCGGAGGAGCGCACTGCGTACGGGCACACGATGTCGGTGCGACTGCGCATGCACGGGCTGCTCTTGCCGGTGTGTTCAATGTTTCCAGGAGGTACTGAAAAATGGCCAAGGGTAAGTGGGCCCAGGGCATCGAGCCGCGCTATTTCGCCTGGATCATCTCTGACCAACTGGCCATCTGCGAACGCCCCGGTGGATTCGGCGAGAATCACCGGAAGGTGCGCCGCCAGGAGGAGATCATCTGGATTCGCGAACAGGACTTCGACCGTGTGATCTCCTTGTCCACGGCTCCCCACAACCTGCACAACTACGACGAGATGGGCGTCCGCTGGCTGCACTGGCCTTTCCCGGTGTCCGACGAGATCGGCCGGTACCTCGCGGACTGTTACACCGAGCTCGCCAGGATGCTCTCCTCAGGTCGCAAGCTGTTGCTGCACGCCGACGAGATTTCCGAGAGGCTGTTGGGCTTCCTGGCCGGATACCTCGTGTTCACCGCGATGGTGCCCGAGCCACCCCGCGCCATCACGATCATCGAGAACATCACCGGCCGCCAGTTGGGCGCTGATGGCCGCTACGTCGTGGGCGAAGCCCTCAAGATGGCGCCGGAGCGCTGAGCGAAGCGCTGAAATCGTCGCTCCTTCTGCCGATGTGTTGCTTCCATGAGCCCTGTGACCTCGACGGACTTCAGCGATGAGCGAGCTCGATGGACCTCAGCGATGAGCGATCTCGATGGACCTCAGCGATGAGCGATAGAGACAGCATCGAGCTCAAGGGCCTGTCCGTGACGGCGGTGGTGGGTGTGCTGCCCGAGGAACGCGACCGTGCCCAGCCACTGAACGTCGACCTGGAGCTCGAGGTCGATCTCACCGCTGCCGGTTTGAGTGATTCCCTCGACGACACCGTCGACTACGGAGCAGTGTGTGATCGTGTCGTCGAGGTGGTCCAGCGTGCGGAACCCCTGCTTCTGGAACGTCTGGCAGCCCTGGTGGCGGACGCAGTGCTCGCTCTCGATGGGCGGGTCGTCTCGATCACGGTGGCAATCTCGAAGCTCCGACCTCCGGTTCCACACCCACTCGACAGCTCGGGCGTGCGCATCATCCGTCGATCCAGGACCACCTGATGGCTGCTGAAGCCGCCGAGGCCAGGCGGGCCTTTCTGTCGCTCGGATCCAACATGGGCGACCGCCGGGCACATCTGCGCCAGGCGATCGACATGCTGCCCGACGTTGTTGCCGTGTCGCCCATCTACGAAACAGATCCGGTGGGTGGGCCCGACCAGGCGAGCTTTCTCAACCAGGTGGCGGAACTCTCCACCTCAAGGACACCCCAGGATCTGCTCGGGCTGTGTCACCGCATCGAAGCAAACGCCGAGCGCGTCCGCGAGGAGCGGTGGGGTCCTCGCACGCTCGATGTGGACATCATCTGGATCGACGGCGTGGAGATGGACACCGAGCGGCTCACGATTCCGCACCCACGCTGGCGTGACCGCCGATTCGTGTTGGCGCCGCTTCGAGATCTGGCGCCCGAGTTGGTGGACGAGGATGCCCTGCGACTTGCCGATGGAACGGTGCAACGTCTGGGACCCGTTTGAGCCGACGCGTGGCGGTGGCCGGGTCGGGCCGCGCCGGCGGCTCGTTCGCGCGTGCGTTGGCCGACGCGGGTTGGGAAGTGGAGGTGGTCAGTCGAGCGGCAGTGGATGACGCTGCCTATCCCGAAGCGGCCGATCTGGTTCTGTTGTGTGTTCCCGACTCCTCGGTGGCGGAGGTGGCGTCCCGAATCGCTCCGACAGCGGGGCGTGTCGTTGCGCACTGCTCCGGAGCGCTCGGACTCGCTGCTCTGGCACCTGCGCCGAGGCGGGCAACTGTCCACCCACTGGCCTCCCTGCCTGATGCCGAAACCGGTGCGCGTCGCCTGAGCGGCGGGTGGTTCGCGGTGAGCGGCGATGCCATCGCGACAGAGATGGTGGGGGCACTCGGAGGTCGGTTCGTGGAAGTGGATGACAACCGGCGCGCCGAGTACCACGCCGCGGCGGCAATCGCGTCCAACCATCTGGTCGGCCTGATCGGCCAGGTCGAGCGCGTCGCGCTGGAGGCCGGAGTGCCGCTCGACGCATACCGCCGGTTGGCCACGGATTCGCTCAACGGCGCGTTCGAGACGAGCCCGTCCGAAGCACTCACCGGACCCGTGGCCCGCGGCGACTGGGAAACCGTCGAGGCGCACCTCGGAGCGCTCGGCGCCGACGAACGCGAGGCGTACCTGGCCATGGCCAAACAGGCTGCGTTGCTTGCCGGCCGTGAGCTTCCCGACTTCGGGCATTAGCGTTGTGGGTGTGCAAAGAGGTGGACGAACCACGCTGTTGATCAACGGCGCAGTGGCACATCCGATGGAGATGATGCAGCGCGAAGGACCGCTTCGATCATTGCTGAAACTCGTGGGTCCCGACGACGCCGCAGATCACGCCACGGTCAGCTCGGCCGACGGCCAGTACAGGGCCTCCATTCCGCTGGAGTGGCTCCTCAAGGGTCGCATGCAGGCAGGTCGGCTCCGGATTCCGGCCGCACCCACCAAGTGCTGGTCGGTGAAGGACGTCGTCTCCATCGAGCTCACGGAGGGACCCCGACCCGATTCGGTGCGTCCCGAATCGTTCACCACCTGTGTGCCCGATTCCTGATCCGTTGCGTCTGCCCGCTCGCTGATGGAGACACTCCACCATGTCGATGATCTGCGCCGCAGGCTCGAGGCCGCACGATCGCAGCGAAGAACCGTTGGCCTGGTGCCGACGATGGGCTACCTGCACGTAGGGCACCAAGCGCTCATCGAGGCCGCAACGCGCGACTGCGACGAGGTCGTCACCACGATCTTCGTGAATCCCCTCCAGTTCGCAGCAGGCGAGGATCTCGACGCGTATCCCCGCGACATCGAAGGCGACTCGGCCAAGGCCGCATCCGCAGGATCCGACTTCCTTTTCGTGCCGGAGGAGGCCGAGATGTATCCGGCGGGCCGGGACTCGGTGGCCACGTCTGTGTCCGTCCCGGCGTTGGCGTCCGCGATGGAAGGGGCCTCCCGGCCGACGCACTTCGCCGGGGTCTGCACCGTTGTCGCCAAGTTGTTCAACATCGCCGGCCCCTGTCGCGCCTACTTCGGCGAGAAGGACTACCAACAACTCGCGATCATTCGGACCATGGCAGCCGACCTCTCCTTCCCGGTGACGGTTGTGGGAGTCGCCACCTCGCGGGCACCGGACGGCCTTGCCCTGTCCAGCCGGAACGCCTATCTCAGCGATGCGGAGAGGGAGGTTGCGCCGGTTCTCAACCGTGCGCTGCGGATCGGCGCCGAGCTGATCGCAGCGGGGGAGTCCCAGGCGGACGTTGTTCGCGCTGAGATGGCTGCGACGATCGAGCGGGCGCCACTCGGGGCGCTCGACTACGTGGAGGTCGCCGACCCCGTGACACTCGAGTCCCTGCAGCGATGCGGAATGGACGCAAGGTTGTTCGGTGCGGTGCAGTTCGGCAGAGCGAGGTTGATAGACAACATCGCTGCGGCAGACCCACCGCCG
>JBPCTP010000168.1:0-5565 GCA_051011615.1 Microthrixaceae bacterium
GTTCCGATCAATGGATGCGACCGTCGTCCCGACCGTCCACGATGCGATCGGCCAGGCGGACGTCATCGTGGTCTGCGTGCATGACTATGGGGCCTCCGCGGCGCTTCTCGGAGATCCAGAAGTCACCGCGGCGCTCGCCGGGAAGTTCGTCGTGCAACTGTCTTCGGGATCACCTGACCAGGCGCGGTCCGCAGGGAGGTGGGCAGCGGCCCATGACATCGGGTATCTCGACGGCGCGATCATGGCCTTTCCACAGGCGATTGGCACTGAGCAGGCGGTGGTGCTCTACGCCGGCGAGCCGGACACCTATGGCAGTGTCTCGGAGATCCTCGCCGACTTCGGCACGGGCGTCTTCGTTGGGGCCGATCTCGCCACCGCAGCCGCGATCGACAACAGCCTGCTGTCGATCTACTACGCGGTGTTGATGGGAACGCTCAATGGTGCGGGCATCTGCGATGCCTTTGACGTTCCGCAGTCGACGCTGCGAGATCTCGCTACTGCACTGATGCCGACGCTGAGCGACGTGGTCGTGCGCACATTGGACATGGTTGCGAGCGGCGACTACCGATCGGAGCACAGCACGATCAATACGACGATAGGTGCGCTCGGTCATATTGCGACCGTGACCAGCGAAGCCGGCGTCGACGTGGGATTCGTCGCGTGTGCCCAGGGCTACGCCCGTCGAGCGAGCGAGTTGGGCCATACATGGGATGGCCCGGCGTCGATGTTCGAAGCAATGCGAGGATCGTCAGCGCCGAAGCAACCGTAGGGCCTTCTGCGTCGCCGGCCTCCAGCGCCCTCGGGACGAGCTGGCCAATCAGAGCCACTTCACGCACGGCCGGGTTCACAGCCCGATACCCGGCGATACCGGACGTCTGGGCCGCCCGAGATTCGGACGCTCGTGACACGACGCTGCCGCACGCCGGCATCACTTGAGTACACCTGAGCACCGATGATGATCGAGCGCCGCATATGGGCCGGTATCGGGCGCCACGAGGGCGAGGGAGTCAGCTCGAGAATCTGAACCCGAGCCCGATCAACGGTCGCCGAGCTTCATCAATGCGCGCATGAGCGTGGGCACGCGTTGTGCGAGCCCGAGAGTGACTCGGTCGGATCCGGTCGTGGTTGCCGACAGCTCTTCCGGCTCGGTGCTATCCGGGCGTTCACCAACTTGGAAGATCTCGACTGGATCTGGGACACCCTTGAGGTCGTGGGAACCGCGTGGCTCGAGTCCGTGGTCGTACCCAACGAGGAGGTCGACGGTGAGCTGCGATGCAAGCAGTTGGTCTGGCCCAGCAAGATCAGCGATTCGCGATGCGATCGTCGGAGTGATTCCCACGATGTCGTCGATGTCGACGCGTTCGAGTTCGCCGGTGTGCAGCCCGGCGCGTGCACTCAGACCTAGATCGGGCATTCCTGCGAGCACTCGCATGGCGGCTTGCACAGCCTTCTCGGGTGTCGAGAAGCATGCCATGAACCCGTCTCCGGTCGACTTGATCGCCCAAGCATCCAGCTGGTCGAAGATGCTGCGGCAGAAGTCGTTGTGCTGCTGCATCGTTCTTGCCCAACGCTCGTCGCCCACCTTCGTGAGAGTGGAGGTGCTTCCGACCAGATCAGTGAAGAGAACCGTCCCGAGTAGGCGTGACGACGACTGGTGTCGGTCTTCGACGGCGAGGTGGTCCTCAACCGCCGCGATCAGTTCGCTGGGATCTCCCATCCACGGCAAGTGATCATCGCCCTCGATCTCGACGTACAGGGCTTCGGGGATGGCCTCTGCCATCGCCAGGCCCCACAGCGCGAGCGCAAAGGGGTCCTCGCGGCGATGGACGACGAGGGTGGGCACGTGCAACGCGGGGAGCACCGGGGTGACGTCGCACGTCCTCACGATCTCGCTGACCATGCGGGCGGCCGCGGGACTGGCACCGGCACGCTCGTACAGACCCATGAAGCGCCGCACCATCGGACTGTCGGCATCGGCCAGGAAGATGCCCGCAGTCCTGCCCTCGCCCCAGTGGTCCAACGCGTCATCGAGACGCCGTCTCATGTCATCCGGGATATAGCCCCCTCCCGGAAACGACCCAAACAGGGTCAGAGTCGCAACGCGGTCGGGGTGAGTTGCGGCATACAGCGCCGCGAGCGGTCCGCCCTCGCTGTAGCCGAACAACGAGGCGCGCTCGGATCCGGCCGCATCCATCACGGCCTCGATGTCATCCATCCGAGTGTCGAAACTTCCGAGATCGGGAGTGACATCGGACAGCCCCGTCCCGCGCTTGTCAAACAGGATCACGCGAGCGAACGTCGCGAGTCGTCCCACGAAGTCCACGTACGCTGGCATCGTCCAGTTCAGATCACAATGGCTGACGAAGCCGGGCGCAACGACGAGGTCGACCGGCCCGTCACCGACCACCTGATACGCGATGTGGACGTCACCACTACGCGCATATCGCGTGGTCGGGTTGGCCATGGCGTTCTACACCTCGCTCCGCTGACGGCGGCTGTGCTCAATAGTGCCAGGCTCTGATCGACGCGAACAGCGAGGATCTCGTGACATAGATCTCAGGACACCGCCGACTCTCGGCCCACCCGATAACCGGCGAAGTCGTCTTGGCCGGGCCACCCAATAACCCCACCGCTGTGGGTATCACCGAAGTGCCGATCAGTGGCACCCATATCCGGCGATACCGGACGTCTGGGCCGCCCGAGATTCGGACGCTCGTGACACGACGCTGCCGCAGGCGAGCATGCGCAAACCACGCTTGATTCGATCGATGGAACGATGACGCGTTCAGGTGGCGGTGCTGCCCTCACGGCCGACGCCGGATCACCGACCTGAGGGACTTCCCACGACGACTTCGCAACGTTCGATGAGGCTGCATGTCCGGTCATCGTCGACGGGTGGCCGTGTTACCGTGCCGCATGCGTACTGCAGTCCGCACACGTGGCTTCGATATCAGCTATCGGGTAGACGGTGAGGGGCCGCCGCTGTTGCTGTTGCACGGGTGGTCGAGGTGGGCTGACACCTGGTGGGAAGCGGGTTACGGCGATGCGCTCAACGGGGACTATCGCGTGATCGCGGTCGATTGGATCGGGCACGGTGAGAGCGACAAGCCGCATGACCCGGCGGACTACCGCGAGGCACCGATCGTCGCCGATCTCGTCGCAGTGCTCGATGCTGAACAGGTTGATCGAACTCTGGTGTGGGGGTTCTCGATGGGAGCGCGGCACGCGGCGACGTTGGCGGTGTTGGAGCCCGAGCGCGTCGCAGCTCTCGTGTGCGGCGGCATGGCCCCGTTGCCGGCCCTGGAGGGGAGGCGGGAACGCATCCTCGGTTGGGCGGAGTCGGTCCGGGGCACTGAGCAGATGGAGGCCTTTCTTCGCGGCCTCGGGTCTGTGGACGAGGTGATTGCGGAGAGTGTTGCGCGCAATGACGCCGAGGCGCTGTCGGCGGCGGTCGCCGGCATTGCGGAGTGGACGCCCGATGCGAAGGACGTGCAGGCCCCGAGTCTGTGGTACGAGGGTGCGAACGACGATCCGTTCTCGCCCGAGGCGCTCGATCTTGCGAGTCGGCTCGGAGTCGAGACCCGCCTGATCCCCGATGCCGACCACGTGCAGTCGTTCCGGTGGACCGACGAGGTGCTGGCGGTCGTTCGGCCGTTCCTCGAGCGGCACCGATCGGCGGCATCGACCGTGTGAGACGGCGAGGCGGCAGATGACGTGCGACGGAAGGGTCTGGTCATGAGGGAGTTGTCGGGCATCGTGGATCACCGCTTCGAACCGCTGGCTGAGATCCTGCAGGGACAACTCGAATCTGGCTACGACCTCGGGGCGTCGCTGGCGGTCGCTGTGGATGGGCAGATCGTGGTCGATTGCTGGGGCGGCTGGGCTGACGAGGGAGCGACCGAGCCATGGCACTCGGACACGATCACCAACGTGTGGTCGACGACCAAGACGATGACCGCGTTGTGTGCGCTGGTCCTCGTCGATCGAGGTGCGCTCGATCCGAGCGAGAAGGTCGCGACGTACTGGCCGGAGTTCGCCGCCAACGGGAAGCAGGACATCGAGGTTCGTCACGTCATGGCGCACACCTCCGGTGTGTCGGCGTGGGAGCAGCCGGTCACCGTCGATGACATCCTCGACGACGAACGAGGCACGGCGATGCTGGCGCGCCAGGCGCCGTGGTGGCCTCCCGGTACTGCGTCGGGGTACCACCTCGGCAATTGGGGGCACCTGGTGGGTGAGATCGTTCGACGCATCGACGGGCGCGGTCTCAAGGTGTTTTTCGCCGAAGAGGTGGCCGGACCCTTGGGGGCCGACTTCGCCATCGGGGCGCCCGAGAGCGAGCACGGAAGGATCAGCCCGGTGATCCCGCCGCCGTCGCGACCTCTGCCCGACGACCTCGACCCAGAGACTGTTCTGGCGAAGAGTCTCACGGGTCCACGAGTGGATCTGTCGGTCGCTAACACCGCTGCATGGCGGAACGCGACGATCGGGGCGGCCAACGGACACGGCAACGCTCGGTCGGTGGCAACGATCCAGGCTGCGGTGTCGAACCACGGTCGCGTCGGCGAGGTCCGACTGATGGCGGCGGACACGGTCGACCGGATCTTTGAGCGACCGTTCTTCGGGGAGGATCTGGTCCTGGGTGAATCGGTCGCGTGGGGACTTGGCTTCGCCCTGGGTCACGCAGCTGAGCCTGGCGGTCTGACCAGCGACCGGGTGTGTTTCTGGACGGGTGGTGGCGGTTCGTTCGTCGTCAACGACCTTGCCAACCGCGTGACGGTGGCCTACGCGATGAACCGCATGCACTCGCCCAGCGCGACCCGGAGTGCAATGTTCGCCGCCCTCGGATCAATCCTCGAGTGGCCCGACCGGACAGCTGGCGATCACGACTGATCCGATCGCCCCGCCCAGGTGTGGACAGGAGGACTCGACGGCGGTTGCCTCGCCACAGGGCTACGGCGACATCACGCCACCGCAGGCGAGTATCCGCAAACCACCCTCGACGATGGCGGTTCCGGGCGGTCGGTACGGGCCAATGACGCGCTCCATCGGTTTCTCTGAGGTAGTAGCCCGGTGCGGTCTGCCAGAGTTGTTGGATGCGGCCGTCACCGGAAATCTGCGATCTCGTCAGTGGCTACTTCCGGTCTTTCACAGCAGGTGACCCCGACTGGGTGGAGCGACACGTGCTGAACGGCGACCATCTTCGGCTGATCGGCACGAATGCCGAGGAATGGTTGGACGGAACTGACGGCTTCGAGACCTTCCGGCACGAAGCCGCTGGTGCCACTGGCGCGCTCACCGCAGCGCTGTCAGATGTGGAGGCGTTTTCACACGGTGAAGTCGGCTGGGGCGCTGCACTCGTTCGCTTCACTCTCCCGAACGGACTGTCGACGCGAGCGCGATTCAGTGCTGTGGTCGTCTCAATCGGTGGCACATGGAAGGTGGTCAATTCACACACGTCCATCCCCGTGCCCGACGAAGAGGCTTTCTCGGCGGACTGACCGCACGTAGTCGGCGCTCTCGCGCCGGGTGCGTTGGTCACTGGGTAGCGCCGTCGCCGGGAAT
>JBPCTP010000169.1:0-3097 GCA_051011615.1 Microthrixaceae bacterium
GGGTGACACCGTTGCGGCCGGAGACGCCGTCGTGGTGCTCGAAGCCATGAAGATGGAGAACAACGTGCCGGCCGACATCGATGGCACCGTCACCGAGGTCAAGGTGGAACAGGGCCAGTCCGTCGCAGCGGGCGACATCGTGCTGGTCATCTCGCCCGAGTGATAGCGGCCTTCTGCAACGACTGAGCCAAGGCGGCCCTCGGGCCACCGGCTCAAGCAAACCAGCGGGCGGCCGATAGGTGCCTCATGGCAACGACCGCTGTCGGCGCCGACCGCATCCTGGCCGCAATGGCGTTCGCGATCACGTTGCTGCTGCCGGCCACGCCGCTCACCAGCACCTTCACCGGGCCCGAACCCGCCGCGCTGCTGTGCGTTGCCGCCCCGCTTCGTGCCCTGGTGGCGTGACTGTGTGCCCCCGGCGTTGCATCCGTGGCCGCGGTGGCGGGCGCAGGTGGCAACGGCGGGATGGCCATGTCGGTCCGCGGTCGACTGACGGTGGTTCCCGCGGTTTGGATGGCAACCATTCGACGGCGTCAAAGCCGCCGAGGTGGCGCGGCAGGTCAGCCAGGGTCTCCGGCAACGTCTGCTCCTCGTTGACGCACGGAATCTGGATGATGAGCTTCATCGCTACCACCAGCGTGCCCAGCCGGCGACAAAATCAGTACGTCCTGGCCGCTGAGGGCATCCGGATAGCGGCCGGACCAGTGGCCACGGTGGAGTCCGTCGATACGCAATCCCGATGCTGCGACCATCGACTCGAGTGCAGTTCGGTCATATGCCACGGCGGCCTCGGGATGCTCGGGGTCGTTGAGCAGTGTCTGGTCGTCTAGTCGATGCTCGAACTTGAGGGGCCCGGAGGACACCTTCGCCGCGGCCAGATCGCCATCGTCGATCACGAAGAACGAGGCGATCACCGCCCCATCCGCGCGCAGGACCCTGGCGATCTCCGACAGGTAGTGCGAGACCGCGTCGGCGAACATGTGGGTGAACACCGAATGCAGCACCACGCGGTCGAAACACGAATCGGGAGCCGGAAGGCGCACCGAGGTGGCATCCGAGGTCCCATCGGGGTTGTACATGTCGCTGGCCACGTCGAGCAGTCCGAACCGGAATCCGGGTTGTCGCCGGGTGATGTTCTTCTGACACCAGCGAATGCTCTGCGGAATGATGTCGACGCCGAGGTAGCCCCCGGGTGGTGTGAGTACCTCGGTCAGGGGAATCGCGTCGCGGCCGACACCACAGCCGATCTCGAGCACCTGCTGGCCGGGCCGCATGGGTGTCCATTCGCGATAGTACGCGAGGTGGGCATCGGCGATCTCCTCCCACGTGTCGACCCCGCCTCCGGTAAGTACTGCGAGGTCTTCGGGTATCAGGTAGCCGCGGAAGTCGAACTGCACCTCCCTGCCGCGATAGTTCCTGCGTCCTGCGGCGATGGCCACCTGCTCGCCCATGGCGTCCATCCAGCCCTTGAGCCCCGTTGGGGTACCCCGCTCACCGTAGAGGGAGGGTGGGCGCAGCAACGAGCGGACCCGCTCGGTCAGTTCGGTCATCCCCCGAAGCTATTCGGCAGCTTCGGTGAGGGCCTCGCTGAGGGCCGGGTGCACGAAGATGCACTCGGCGATGTCGTTCACCCGTAGGCCGTTGGTGACTGCAACTGCGATCACGGCAATCAGCTCCGCAGCGTTGTAGCCCACGATCGAACCGCCCAGCACCACTCCCGTGGCCGGATCGGAGATGATCTTCACGAAACCGCGCGGGTCGTTGTTGATCTGCGCCTTCGCCGAGCTGGCGAAGGGCACCTTCGTGACGCGCACCTTTCGCCCCTCGGAGAACGCATCCGCCTCCGCAAGGCCGACATCGGCGATCTCTGGATCAGTGAATATCGCCGATGCAGCCTTCTCGTAGTCGAGGTGGCGGTGGTCAACCTTGTGCAGGCCCATGACATGTTCCGCGATCTTGCGGCCCTGCATCGAGGCGACCGAGCTGAGCGGCAGCTTTCCGGACACGTCGCCCGCCACGTAGACGTGATCCACGTTCGTGCGCATGTGGTGGTCGACCTCTCGGACCCATGCGCCGTCCATGTCCACTCCGGCAACGTCGAGGCCGACCCCATCGGTGTTGGGAACCGAACCGATGGCGAGTAGTACGTGGGAGCCGTGCGCGATGCGGCCGTCGTCACAACGCACCGAGATTCCCTCGTCGGTCCGGTCGACACCGATGGCGCGGGCACCCTTGAACAGCTTGACGCCGCGCCCGAGGAAGTCTTCCTCCAGCACAGCGGCAACCTCGGGGTCCTTTCCGGGCAGGACCTGCTGCCGGCTGACGATCAAGGTCACCTCTGAGCCAAGGCTCGAGAACATGTGGACGAACTCCACGCCCGTTACGCCGGAACCGACCACGACCAGGCGTGACGGCATCTCCTTGGGCGGATAGGCGTCACGAGTCGTGAGCACCCGGTCACCGTCGGGTTCGGCCCACTCCGGGATCCTCGGTCGGCTCCCGGTACTGACCATCACGGCGTCGGCCTCGAAGGCCATCTCGCCATCCGGTGAGTCCGCCACGACGGTGTGGGCGTCGACGAGCCGACCCGTTCCGCGCACGATGTTCACACCCTGACTCTCGAGCAGCACCCGCCCCTGGGCCTCCAACCGGTCCGTGATTCCACCGATTCGTGACCGCAGAGCTGCGAGATCGAGCGTCGCCGGTTGCACGGTGAGACCCATCCCTGCGGCGTCGCTCACCTCGTCGAGCGCCTCGGCAGTGGCAATCATCGCCTTGGAGGGCACGCAGTCCCACAGGTGTGCGGCACCTCCCACGATGTCGCGCTCGATGAGGGTGACCTCTGCGCCCAGCCGGGCGGCGGTGGTGGCGGCCTGGGTGCCGGCGGGGCCACCTCCGATGATCACGAACCTCAGGGACATGTCCTCAGGCTAGCGATCGTGGCCGCATCCACTCCGCGGTCCCGCAGGTGGTCCTCCAACATCTGTCGGCTCGTGGGATCACTGGGTCTGCGCAGGGTCGGTTCGTGTCGGTGGATGGCGAGGCGTGCCGACCAGTACGGATCGCCCTCGTCCAGGAGACGGCCCCACCTTCGGGC
>JBPCTP010000170.1:0-3175 GCA_051011615.1 Microthrixaceae bacterium
ACGCGGTCGGAAACTCCGGGATTCGCCGCACTTCCTGCGACGGCGATCAGTGTGAGCCGCGACTGGATCGCAGGCTGTGTCAGTCGGCGGCCCCGGTGCAGACGATCAGCTCTGCTGGCGAGACGAACCCGTCGGGGCCCTGGTACACGGCGAGCGCCTCCGCGACTGCGCCCCAAGTGTCAGCCTTCTCGTCGTCGGACATGTCTCTCATCAGCATGTGCAGCGCTCCGAATGCGTCCTTCAGGAACCGGAGGTGCTCGTCCACCGATTCGAGTTTGACGGTGGCCGAGATCGTCTGTGCAGAAACACTCGACAGCCCGGCTTCCTCGAAGAGTGACGCGATCTGTCCAGGTGCCCCGAGCGCGAACGGGCACGGCAGCCCTGGCGCCGGCGGCGCGATTCCGGCGCGTGCGCCGATGATCTGTGCCGGGACCGAAAAGAATGGATTGGCGGCGGGCGCGGAGATGACGATCGCACCCACGCGACCTTTCGGAACGAGTGAGCGCGTCTGGGAGCGCAGCGACGACTCGGGATTGGGGAAGAACATCAACCCGAGGCTCGACACCACCGAGTCGAATCGTTGTTCGTCGAACTCGAACACCTCCCCATCCATCTCGCGCACGTCGACCTGCGACAATCCGGCGCGGCGAGCGTTCGCGCGGGCAAGGGCGACCATGCCGGGTGACAGGTCGGTCGCCAAGACGCGCCCATCTGCTCCGACCCGATCGGCCAGCAGCTGCGTGAACGCACCGCTCCCACAGGCGAGCTCGAGCACCGAGCTGCCTCTTTCGATGCCCATCGCATCCATCATGTGTTCGGTGGACGGTCGGATCATCGACTGGATCGTCGCTCCCCAGGCGTCATAGCCCGCTCCAGAGGCGTCCCACTGTTCACGTGTGGTCCGCTTGTAGACAGACGGGTCAAACGATGCGTCGGCCATACCGGGACGGTAATGCACCAGATGCCGGCCGACCAGGGTGCCTCCCGTCAGCCGGCGAAGTAGTGCGCCCCGACCCGGCCACCAGGTAGCTCACGACGCGACGACTCCGAGCAGCTGCGATCAGCAGCCCGAAACGGATTGTCGGGCGCTGCGCTTGGGTCGATGCCTGTGGGGATGGCAGGAGCCTGACAGGGAGCCAGCGCGCTTCGTCCGACGCCGATCAGAACTCCACGGGCTGCTGTGGGAGGGACAGAATCGCTGCGATGGCTCCCATACAGAGCAGGCCGGCGATCACGAGCATCGTGATTCGGATCGTGCGGCCTTTGAGCTTGGCTCCGATCCCTGCGAAGAACATCACCGATGCCACCACCACCGTGATGAGCACGAACCTGTCGCTGGTGCGGTTCGCCTCGGCAGCGGTGGCGGTCGCGTCGGTGGCGTTGCCGAAGTGGAAGGCTTTCGCTTGGAGGAGTTCTTCGTACCCTGCTTCGTACTCCGGCAGGTCTTGCGGAAGTCCTGGCGGAATGCTGCCCTCGATCGAGCCGCCCATCCAGACGTCGAAGGCAGGCCGAAGTGTGTCCCCGAGTCGATCCTCGACCAGTCGCATTCCCTGCTCGTTGTCCTGGGCCGCCATGATCAGCCATGTCGACATCGCCTGCGCGTCGATTTCCATCTGTGTCTCGATGAGCGTGGCGACCTCACTCGACTCGATGAGGTGTCCCGCGTACTGGCTCGCGTTGATGGACTGAACGCCGCCCCAAAGCGCCGCTTGATACGCCGACCAGGCGGTGACGAGCACCGCCAAGGACAGCACTACCGTCGCGGCCAGATCGACCCAGTCCACTCGATCGAACCGCTTCGCGAGCTCATCCAGGACGCGGCTGAACTCGGACTCTTGCTCGGGCGGGTGAGTCGATGGCTCTCCGCCAGTGTCAGTGCTCATTGCGTTGTCCCGTCATCGCACCGGGTCGATCGCCGACTCGGATCGGCTGATGTCGCCGATGGGCGAACGAATCCTCGGGGCGCGAGCGCAAGCGTTCGACACGACAGGAACTCCTATCAGGTTGAGCAACCATCAACAGGGGAGACTTCGCCCAGGAGCGACAACGCTACCGACCAGTCGCGCGGCCTCGAAGTCCGAGACGCTGGCAACCGGTGCGACAACCACTGACGGGCGTGGGGCGACGCAATCCGACGACCAGGTGTCAGCCGTTCTCGTCGAAGAACCGGTCGGATTGGTCGTTGCCGTACAACGCCCACAGGACGAACACGCCGATGAACAAGGTGAACACGGACCGGTAGACGTAACCGCCGACATGGTGAGCAATCAGGGTGTACACCGCCAGCGCCATGGCGATGCCTTCCACGACGGCGATGACCAGTCGCCATCCGCTGCTGCCACGCATCAGCCCCGCCGCCGCGATGAACAACAACGCGGCGGCGATGAACTCTGCGATGATCGTGCCGGTCAAGCCACCGCTGGACAACGGTGCGCCTTCTTGTTCCAACCAGTCGAGTAGGTCGTTGCGCCAGATGATCAACGACACCCCCGCAATCACGGCGAGCGCAGCCTGGATGTACATGATCACGGCGATGAACGTGACGACGCCGGGCCGTCGAACCGGTGATGGAGCGGTACCTGTGGTGGTCATGCACCAGACCGTAGACCGCGGGCGAGTGTCCGATCAGGGACTTTGGTCATGCGTCTCGGTTGGCTGGGGTGGCTGATCGGGCGCCGTCGTTCAGGAGCGGAGCAGCGGATGGGTGGAGCAGCGTGGTCCGCCACCGAACGCGGAGGCATTCGCGTACGGAACCTTGACAAGGTCGACCCCCTCGGCCTCGAGAAGGCTGATGATCCGCTCGTGTTCTTCGCCGATCACCGTCCTATTCGGCTCCAAGTTGACGCCGTTGCAGCCCATGGCCTCCGCTTCGTGCGGGGTTGCCTCGAGATACTTCCAGTCGTGCATGAAGTCTGGGAGTCCTGCCAAACCCTCGACGAAGCCGTCCCAGCAGATGAGGGCCAATCCGGGGCGAGGCGTCATGAACACGCAATCGAGGTGAATGAAGTCATTGTTCAACTCGACGGTGTGGACGCGGTAACCCTTCGGGTCGAGGTGCCGTCGCAGCCAATCGATACCGGCGTAACTCGTCGCGATCCCAGCATGTCCGATCAAGATGTCCTGCCCCAGAATGAAGAGATCCCCGCCTTCCACTTAGGGCTCTGACTCATCGGCA
>JBPCTP010000171.1:0-4873 GCA_051011615.1 Microthrixaceae bacterium
CGTCGTTTGCCGAGCCCCAAACGACGCCTCCGATTCGCGAGGCCCACAGGGCACCGGCACACATCGGACATGGTTCGAGGGTTACCGCCAGGATGCAGTCGGTCAGTCGCCACCGTCCCAGCGAAGCCGAGGCATCACGCAGTGCCAGGATCTCTGCGTGTGCGGATGGGTCGTGTGTCGTCTCGCGTTCGTTGTGCCGGGCCGCAACGACCCTGGACGCTCCGTCGGAGTCCATGTGGATCATGACCGCACCGATGGGTATCTCACCTGCATCACCGGCCCTCCCAGCCTGTTCCAGTGCCAGCCGCATCCAGTCTTCGTGGCGGGGATCTGGTGCAAGTGAGTGCGTCATCGGTGGTTCTCCAAGAGATTCCAATCATGGCGGCGTGGTGCCGGTTGGGGCCGTCGGTCTTGAAGTCTGGCCCACACCGGGCAAGCTGGTGTGGTGCCCTCAAAGCAGCCGCCTGATCCGGACCCGACGGTGCCGGAGCCGAATCCGGACGCGGAGCGGCCGGTGAGTGGCGACGACCAGCTGGCGCAGGCCGACGAGTCGAAGGGCACCTCTGAGGCTGCTCGCGCCTTCGGGGCGCACTGGGCCGACGACCTCGCCGAGGCCGTGGGCTTGTCAAAGGCCCGCTACGACCGGGCGACCCTGCTTCACAAGTCCAAGCTGGAGGGCACTGACACGAGCAAGTGGTGGCGTGCGATGGGTCTCGTCGAGGTGCCCGACGACGTTGTGGCATTCGGCCGCGAGGATCTGGCCATGGCGCGGGCGCTGCGTGTGGTGATGGCGCAGGACGAAAACGCAGAAGAGCACGTGTTCCGCCTGGCGCGGCTGCTCGGCGGCAGCTTCTCGCGCATCGCCGAGGCGCAGACCCGAGTTCTCGAGGACCTGCTGTCACAGACCTACCGGGGCGACCTGGATTCGCCTTCGGAACGAATGGAAGCCCTCACCACGCCGGGGACGGAGACGCTGCTCGAGCTACTGGACCAGTCGATGTCCTACGTGTCCCGACGCCACCTGTTCGCTGCACTCGGGCGATGGATCGGCGCCGAACCCGACGACGACGAGAAGGTCGCCGGTTTCGTGGACATCTCCGGTTTTTCGCAGATGTCGAAGCGAACCGAGCCCGACGCTCTGGCGAGGGTGGTGGAGACCTTCGAGTCCGAGGCGGTGGACGTCGTCTCCCACCACGGAGGCAGGGTGGTGAAGTTCATCGGCGACGAAGCGTTCTTCGTGGTCGACGACATCCCTGCCGCAGTGGACGTCGCCTTCGCGATAGGTGATCGGATGGCTGAGTGCGAACCAGCGGTGGCACTTCACAGCGGGCTTGCGACCGGCCCGATGGTGAGCATCGCCGGCGATGTTTTCGGCAACACGGTCAACCTGGCGAAGCGTCTCACCGACGTCGCCCGCAAGGGCAAGATCGTCATGCCGAAGGACGACGCAGAGCAGCTGCGGGGTCGCGAGGATCTCGTCGTTCGGCGTGTGACCCGCAGCCTCGATCTCAAGGGCGTGGGACGCACATCGGCGGTGAGCGTCGGGCGTCGCAAGTCGCCCGGCTGAGCCCGTTGATCCGGCTGGGTCCGGGCGCGACCCGTCGGACTATCGTCATGGGCTTGCGAAGCGCACGTGTGGTCCTGGTGGCGATCGTCGGACTGTTGGCGGTTTCGTGTACAACCTCCGATGAGGGATCCGCCGGCGATGGTTCATCCGACGACGGCTCCGACGTGTCGACTGAATCCGAGTCGAAGGGCACCGGTGGCTCCGATTTGGCGCTGCTGCGTGCCGAGCCGGACCCGGTGAACGGTGGCCGCATTCTCGATGACCGCGGCCGGGAGGTCCTGCTTCGCGGCGTGAACGTCAACAGCTACGTCGACTACTGGTCCGGCAACGACTTCCCGACGGTGTTCCCTTTCGAAGAGGCAGACGCCGAGCGGATCGCCGGCTTCGGTTGGAACGTGGTCCGACTGTTGTTCAGCTGGTCGGCAGTTGAACCGGAGCCCGGCGTCTATGACGAGCAATACCTCGATGACCTAGGGGCAGCAGTTGATTCGCTCGCCGAACAGGGGGTCTACTCGATCCTCGACAGTCACCAGGACGCCTGGGGTCCCACACTGGCGGCCCGGCCCGACGAGGTCTGTCCGCCGGACCGAACGCCCGCCAACGGGTGGGACGGTGCGCCCGGATGGGCGACTCTTGTCGGAGACGAGGTGGAACGCTGCGTCGTCGGAGGTGTACGTGAGACCTCACCGGCGGTTCTCGCCGCAGCAGATGCGTTCTTCGCAAACGACGCGGGCCCGGGTGGGGTCGGTATCAGGACTCGTTACGCAGACATGCTCGGCCACGTGGCCGGTCGTTTCGCGTCGAATCCTGCGGTCGCCGGCTACGACGTCATGAACGAGCCTCCGGCCTACAACGACGACAACCTCGCAGCATTGGGCGAGTTGTACTCGGAATCGCTGGTCGCCATCCGTGCTGCTGAGGCGGAGGCCGGCGGCGACCAACACATGGTGCTCTTCGAGCCTCCCGGGATCTGGTCCTCGATCGGCAGTGGCCCTCCTCCCGCGTGGGATCACGACACGAATGTCGTCTATTCGCCTCACATCTATCAGGGCGCGTTCAATGGTGACCCCATCACTCGGGAAGCCTTCGAGGTCGCTGTGGCCGAAGCAGCCGAGTTCGGGGGTGCTCCGGTGCTCACCGGCGAGTGGGGAACGGCGTTCGAGAATCACTACGGGACACAGCGAACCGGTCCCGACGGCGACAACTACTTCATCGATCACCAGAGCTGGCAGGACGAGTTCCGGATATCTGCAACGATCTGGGAGTGGCGCGAGTCCTGCGGTGATCCGCACAAGGTGAATCCCGACTCCGACGAGATTCAGCGAGTCGCGGGCCCCTTCGAAGTCGACTGCTCAACCAATGAAGTCGTTTCAGAGCGCACCGAGCTGATCGAGGACCTCGCCTGGGCCTACCCGCTGGCATCCCCGGGAGTGCTCGTCTCGACCACTTTCGACGAGGCTGCGGGCACTCTGCGAGTCGAGGGCGACGATTCCGAACCGGGTGTGGACTTCGTGGCGTTCTATCCGAGTGACCGCTTCGGGGTGCCCGAGATCTCCGTTGAGGGACTCGAGGATGTGGAAGTGGTCGAGCTCCCGAACGGTGGAAGCCACATCGTGGCACGCTCCACAGCGGCCAACTGGAGCCTGTCCGCAGCCCCGTCGTGATTGTCATCCGGTGTAACTGCCGGCCGGATTTCAGCGGAGAGGGTGGGATTCGAACCCACGGTGACGTTGCCGCCACAAACGCTTTCCAAGCGTTCCGATTCGGCCGCTCTCGCACCTCTCCAGATGCTGCCGGATCGAGTGTTCCGGCGGGTACTTCAATGCCGACCAACTTTGGCCGAGTTGGCCCGTTGGGGACAACTCGACGGCTGGCCGGTCACCGGGCAGTGAAGGTACCCTAGGCATGGATCGATCGCGCCCTCGGGTGGCGGCCGGGTCCTGTGCAACCGCAAACCGTGAACCGGGTCAGGGCCGGAAGGCAGCAGCTCTCAGCGGAACTTGCGGGGTGCCGCAGATCGCCTGGCCGCCTCCCGAGGGCGTGACCGCGCCAGGGCTCACTCCCGCTCCACCCGCCCGCGAGAACTGGGGCTGCTGAGGGAGGTAACAGCGGTGGTGGGGGTGCAAGATCCTGGGTCGAGGAGGCGGGCGACCCGACCTCTGGTAGGTGCGTAGGATCGTCTCCGTGGCCCAGCAGTCCCTCTACCGCCGATACAGACCGCGCCGATTCGGTGAGATCAAGGGCCAGGAGCACGTGGTACGTGCGCTCCAGAACGCGGTGGCCAGCGAGTCAGAAGGACACGCCTATCTCTTCAGTGGGCCGCGCGGCACCGGAAAGACCTCCACTGCCCGGATCCTGGCGAAAGCACTGAACTGCACGAACCTCACCGAAGGTGAACCGTGCTGCGAGTGCGAGTCGTGCGTATCCATCGAGCAGGGCAAGAGCTTCGACCTCTTCGAACTCGATGCGGCCTCGAACAACGGTGTGGATGCGGTTCGTGATCTCGTCGAGCGCTCTGCGGTCAGCTCACCTGGACGTACGAAGGTGTACATCCTCGACGAGGTCCACATGCTGACCGCGGCCGCCTCGAACGCCCTCCTCAAGACCCTCGAGGAGCCACCGGACCACGTGCGGTTCGTGCTCGCGACCACCGATCCACAAAAGGTGCTGCCCACGATCCGCAGCCGCACCCAGCACTTCGAGTTTTTCCTGCTCTCCGCCGATGAGCTCGGCGAGCATGTCCGCTGGGTGGCCAAGGACGCGGGACTCGATGTCGACGACGATGCAGTTGCCTACGCCGTTCGCCAGGGCAAGGGATCGGTGCGGGACACCCTTTCCGCCCTCGACCAGGTGGTTGCCGCGGGTGGAGTGCTTGTTCGCCCGGAGCCGGTCGAGCAGCTCTTCGAGGCGATGGCTGGCTCGGACCCGGGCGTCGCGATCGTGGCAGTCGCCGACGCGATCGCCCAGGGCCATGACCCCCGCGTCCTCGGCGAGGCGTTTCTGTCATCGGTTCGGGACTCCTTCCTCGTATCCCTGGGTGTGGACACACCACACCTCGTGGACGCGGACCGCGAGCGAACCACCCGTTGGGCGAACGAGATCGGCACGCCCGGACTGACCAGGGCCATGGAGCGGGTGGGGCAGGCACTGGTGGACATGCGCACCGCCGCAGACCCACGCGTACCGCTCGAGGTGGCGCTTGTGCAGCTCACGCTGCCCTCGGATGCCGCGGCCACAGCGCCGACACAACCGGGCGCCACTGCCGAAGCGCCCAGCGGGCAGTCCGATGCTGCAGCCGATCTGGAC
>JBPCTP010000172.1:0-3118 GCA_051011615.1 Microthrixaceae bacterium
CACCGGGCACCCAACTCGGTGCGATCCCTGTTGGGTTTCGGCCCCCGAGCCGTTGACCGCCGGGTGCACCCGGCGAGCCCGCTTCCCGGCGCACCCATAGAAAAGATCACCACGCTCGGAGGCTGACGCGGCCATCTCCGAAACAGTTGCAAGTGAGGACTGTCACCCATGCCAACCCCAACCCCAACCGCCCCGCCGGACACCAAGGTTCTCCACCCGCCCACTGCGGAACCGCACGACCCGTCCGGCGGGGCGGGGTTCGCCACCCGGGAGCCCCATCCTCCGGCGTCGCCGCCACACCGGATACGCAGGCCGGTCATGGTGCAGAACTGGAACGACGTCGTTTTCCTCCACTGGCGTGTACCGAGCGAAGACGTACAGCGGCGATTGCCGGCCGGAATCGAGGTGGACACCCTCGACGGCTACGCCTGGGTCGGCCTGGTGCCCTTCAACATGTCGGGGCTCGGTGTCCCCGGCATCGGCCCGATCCCCTTCGTGAACAGCTTCCCAGGAGTCAACGTGCGGACCTACGTGCGACACGGCAGTCGGCGCGGGGTGTGGTTCTTCTCATTCGACGTGGACTCCCTGCTGCCGACACTCGTGGCCCGCGCCGCCTATGGCCTGCCCTACTGCACCGGCCACACCACTCACAGCCGTACCGGCGATGTTCTCACGAGCAGCGTGCGACGATCGTGGCCGCGGCCCGCTGGAGCGACCGCCGCCCGCGCCGAGATAGCCGTTCGCACCGGCGACCCGATCGATGGGTCCGAACCACTCAATCGGTTCCTGACCGGCCGGTGGGGCCTACTCAGTACCGGCCGAACCAGAACCGGCCGAACCAGAACCGGGCATCAGCCTGCGGTCCGTTGGGCACCTGTGGAGCACCCGGCTTGGCCGCTGTACTCCGCAGAGGTACTCAACGTTCAGGAAGACCTGTTGGCCGCCGCGGGCATCGAGCGACCCGATTCGCCGCCGCATGCCATGTGGTCACCGGGGGTGCCGGTACGAGTGGGCAGGCCGGTCAGGGCTTGAGCGCGGGCAGCTTCGCGGTCCCGGATCGACCGCGACGGAAGTTGCGGACGGCCCGGCGGGTTCAAAACACAGCCAGGACTTGTCCGGCCGAAGAACATGAACGACCCAAGAAGAAGGTGAGACCGATGGTCACAGCGACACTCAACGGAACCGTGGTGGCAGCGTCAGACAACACGGTTGTGGTGGAAGGCAACCACTACTTCCCGATCGAGGACGTAGTTGGCGACGTGCTGCAGCAGAACGATCGTCAATCGAGGTGCTTCTGGAAGGGGGATGCCTCCTACTTCGACGTCGTGGTCGACGGCGAGTCCTCCGCTGCCGAAGCCTGGACCTACGCCGATCCGCTGCCCAAGGCCGAGACCCTCAAGGGCCGCGTGGCGTTCTGGAAAGGCGTCGAGATAACCGACGCGGCGCGCTGAGTCGCTCTGGCGCGCACCGAGCCGCGCCAGTTCGCCCGAGGGTCCCGGGCCCTCAGTCCGAGTCGGCTGACAGAGCCTCCGTCCGACGCCCGGACTGACGGCCGATGTCGAACACGCTGAGTCCCAGCCCGATGGCCAGCACGATCAGACCGAGCAGACCGAGCCAATCCGATCCACCGGTGATCGCAAGCGATCCTCCCTGGCCGGATCCGCCACTGCCAACGCCCGTTCCCCCTTGGGAGTTACCGCCAGCGCCAGTGTTGCCGCCCGGTGGGTCTGGCGGCGGCGGTATCGGCGGAGTCGGGTAGGTGTTCGTGATCTCCTCGCGGACGGTGACCTCCGTTGGCGAACTCCCGGGAACGATGGTCACCTCGATGGGTGAGGTCTGCGGGTGGTCGCTCGTGGCGCCTCCGCTGTTCGTTTCCCAGACCTTGCAGGTTGCCGCCGAGGGCTGGCCCAGCAAAGTGAACGGGCTGGACTCCGAGAATGTCGACGACCCTTGCGCCACGACGGTCGAAGAGGACGCCCCGTCGGGGGTCACCGCGCATTCATAGGCGAGCTCGAAGGAGTCCTCGGTCTGTGTTCCGGCCGGTGGAACCACGACCGACTTGTCCACCTGGAGGCCGCCGAAGAGCATGCCGACGCCGACCTTCAGCGGCTCGGACGGCAGGAGCCACTCGTCGCCGAATCCGGGCTCGGTGTACTGCTCATTGTGGGCGAAGCTGTTCCAGGCGATCGGCGGATATCCGACGCCGGTCAGGTCGAGGTCGACCGGCGTGGACATCTCCCAACGCACGATCACCGACCCGGCGGGCGGGAACGGATCACCCGGATCGAAAGCCACGAAGGTCTGGAACCCGACAGCGTCAGCGTCGAACGGAACGGTCCACTGACCGGGGGGACAGGCGATGGGAGGCTTGCTGATCTCCGTCTTGCACGGGTCGGTCTCCGTGGTGAAGGAGTTGGTCACCGTGATCGTGCCGCCGGTGGCCTCGGCCTGGGGTTCGGTGGCCAGACGGGGACGCTCACTCCACTCGGTGCCCCTCATTGCCGGGTCGAGAACGCCGGTGTCGCCCTCACGGGGCAACATGTCGAGGATCCGGACTTCGCGCCCGTCGAAGGTGCCGTCATTGGTGACCCTCACCAGGTACTTGTAGTTCTGACCGGGATTGACCAGCGCCACGCAGGGGAAACGCGTATAGGTGTTCCCGCCATCGACGAGGGTCGGGCAGTCAGGGTCATCCGCCGGCACGAAGGACGCGGTGGACTCGTTCCAGAACCCGAGTCCGATGTTTCCCGATACCCACTTGCCTGCTCCGAAGGCGGTACCCGCGGCGGTGGTGATCTCCGCAGGTTCGGTGCAGGTCTTGCCCGCGGGCCATGGAGGTCCGGTCTCCTCGCGATCGGGGGGCACATCGGTGCAGTCGAAATCGTCAGTCGAGGTCGACCCGGCGCCCATCGTGTTCTCGATCACCTGACCGGCAGTCTGACCACCTTCCAGGTTCATGCCGATGAGGATACGAAGCACACTGCCGACCTCGAATCGGCCCGGGAACTCCCACGTCAACAGGTCCACCCGCCCGTTCACATCCGTGTTCGCCGTGAAGTCCTCGGGGCCGGGCGGAGTCGTACCGGCTGGTACGTCGAACTCGATGATCTGGTACGGC
>JBPCTP010000173.1:0-4743 GCA_051011615.1 Microthrixaceae bacterium
GTCGAACACCTCGGGTACGCGCCGCATCATCGATTTCCCGGTCGGGTCATCGGGATTGGGTCGCACCAGCTCGTCGATGTACGGACGGTGCAGGTCGGTCGGACGCACGCCGAAGTCCGCCTCGATCTCCTCGAGTGATCCGTAGACGTCGGTGCGTGGGTATTCGGGGTTGTCGGAACGCCAAACAGGCAGCGGCGAACCCCAGAATCGGTTTCGACTGATCGACCAATCGCGTGCGCCTTCGAGCCACTTGCCGAAGCTGCCGTCGCGGACGTGCTCGGGGATCCAGTGAATGTCCTGGTTCAGCTCAACCAGCCGGTCACGAAACGCGGTGACCTCCACGTACCAGGACGACACGGCCTTGTAGATGATCGGTGTGTCGGTGCGCCAACAGTGCGGATAGTTGTGGTCGTAGGTGTCGTGGCGCACGAGTTTGCCCTGCTCGCGAAGCGACCGTGCGATCTCCGGATTGGCCTCGAAGACATTCTGGCCCTCCCAGTCGGGCACCTCGGCGGTGAAGCGCCCGGAGTCGTCCACCGGCACGACGAGGCCGATCCCGGCTGCCTCGCAGGTGACCTGGTCGTCCTCGCCGAAGCCGGGGGCCAGGTGAACGACTCCGGTGCCGTCCTCGTCACTTACCCATTCGGCCACGAGCACGCGAAAGGAGTTGGGTTGATCGGAGAAGTACGGCAGCAGTGGTCGGTACCGGAGTTCGGCCAGCTCGGATCCGGAGATGGTTGCCAGGACCTCATGGT
This sequence comes from Microthrixaceae bacterium, assembly GCA_051011615.1. Taxonomy (GTDB): domain Bacteria; phylum Actinomycetota; class Acidimicrobiia; order Acidimicrobiales; family Microtrichaceae; genus JBPCTP01. The sequence goes on from JBPCTP010000173.1 coordinate 756, forward strand.
CGTCGCCCAGCTCGCGTTCGTGCTTCTCCACAGCGTTGGCGCCCAACAGCACCCTGCGTCCGCTTCGGTCGCCGTGGCCGGTCGACACCAGCACGTAGTCCACCGATGAGCCCACCGCGAGCGCAAGGTTGGAGGGAAGTGTCCAGGGAGTGGTGGTCCAGGCCCAGATCTCGATGGGCCCCTCGTCGCCGAGCAGGTCGTGTCCTGCAGACGCGGCTTGGTCCAGCTCGAAGGCCACGGTGAGCGCCGGATCCTGGCGGGGACGGGTGGCGTCGTCCAGCCGGATCTCGAAGTTGGACAACGGGGTTTCGGCACCCCAGGAGTACGGCATGACCCGGTAGGCCTCGTAGACCAGCCCCTTGTCCCAGAGCTGACTGAATGCCCAGATAACCGACTCCATGTAATCGGTGTCCATGGTCTTGTAGTCATCGCCGAAGTCGACCCAGCGTGCCTGGCGGGTGACATAGCGCTCCCACTCGTTGGTGTAGCGCATCACCGAGGATCGGCAGTGGTCGTTGAAGGCGTCGATGCCGAAGTCGGTGATGGCCACCCGGCCCGACACACCGAGCTCCTTTTCCGAATGCATCTCGGCGGGCAGGCCGTGGCAGTCCCACCCGAATCGGCGGTTGACCCGGTTGCCACGCATCGTCTGGTAGCGAGGCACCACATCCTTCACGTATCCGGTGAGGAGGTGGCCGTAGTGAGGCAGGCCGTTGGCGAACGGCGGCCCGTCGTTGAAGACGAACTCCTCGGAATCGGAGCGGTTCTCTATCGAGCGTTCGAAGGTGCGTTGGCGTTCCCAGCGATCGAGCATCCGCTGTTCGATCTGCGGATAGTCGGCCCTGGCGGGAACGGTGGGGTAGGGCTGTGCGGCTGGCTCGGGGTCGCTCATCTCAGCAGATTCCGGTCGGGAGGTGGTCGGCCAAGCGTAGCGGTGGCCACTCGCAGCCCCGGAACCGATTCCCCGCTCGAGTTCTCCGCTCCGGGTCGCGGTTTTTGGCGACCCTGGCCGGAGAATTCGGTCATTCGAGGACGATGTCCCAGCGGTCGTGGCAGTCGGCGCAGCGATACGCCACCACATCGCCGGCCCGGAACGGCAGCTTGTGGCCGTCGTCGTCGGTGCCGGCGTGGCTGAGCAATCCACAGTTCCCACCGCAGTCCACACACACGATGGTGTCGGGTACGCGTACCTCTTCGCCGGCGTCGAGCGGTTCGAAGGAGTCAGACATCGCCGCTGCCACTCGGGTTGGTCGCGTATCTCCGGTTCGCATCCAGCACGGTCATGGGTCCACAACCGCTTCTGCTGGGTTGTCGCGCTCATAGCGCCAGGGCAGCGAATCCATGTGGAGCCTGTGCCTCGGCCCGGCGGCTTCCATGTCGCCCGACTCGTAGGCCACGTCGCCGTGGTAGAGCGCTGCCCATCCATGGTCGGTGGTTCCGACTCGTGTGGCGAAGTGTTCGACCTGGTCGGCTTCGGCGGGCGCAGCCATCAGCACCTCGGCTGGATTTCGCCGGGGGGCCAACTGACACAGCGTGATGAAGGTCGGGGGTGCCAAGGTGATCTCCTGCGCACGGTGTGATTCCATCATCGACGCCGGCGTGCACCACTGATACTCGCGGATCTCGCCGTCGTCGACCACGATCGCATCTGTGTCGCCGATGGCCACACCCACCAGAAACGCGGTGGTGAAGCGATGTCGTGGTGTCTCGGCCGAGTCCATGGGAGGCGGCGTCCACTGCGACCACCGGCGGATGGTTGCCGGCTCGATGGTGACGCTGGCTTCTTCATCGGCTTCGCGAAGCGCCGCCGCACGTGCCGCCGTCTCGAGCTCATCCGGTGCCGGCTCGTCGGGTGTGTCGCCACCCGGGAAATCCTCGGGGTCCAGTCGGCCTCCGGGAAAGACCCACATGCCCCCTGCGAACCGCAGCTGTGTGTCACGGCGAAGCATCAGCACCTCGAGGCCATTGGCGCCGTCACGCAGCGGAATGATCGTTGCCGCTGGAATCGCCTCGGGATCCCACAGGGGTCCGCCGGGGGAGCCCGGCGCCGGGTTGCTCACCTGTTGGACCCTACCGGGACAACTGCACGTGGTCGGCCGGTGCGTTCTGAATCGACCGTCGATGGGGTGCTAGATACCCTCGGGCCGGTGTAGGTGCCCCGGCTGGGCGGAGTGGGATTCCATGGGATTCCCAACCACTTCGACGGCTCTGCGCCGGACACACCGTTGGGGCAGGCCAACGTGAGTCACGGTTGCGTGCGAACGGCCGACGGCGCCGTGGCGACGGTGCACGCCAAACTGCCGATTGGAGCGGCGGTGGAGGTCCACTCCCGAGCTGTCGGGTCTCGCTCAGGTCTTCTGTGTTCACCCATCGCAATGGGGCGCCGGCGACCGGCGGCGGTTCGGCTTCGGCCGGAAGCGGGCTGCTGTGACTGCTCAGCGGGCGTCGAAGAAGTCGAGCACCTCATCGGTGGCCGAGAACGTCTGAAGCGTCGGCCCCACGATCAGGTCGTTGAACACCGAACCTTCGGTACCTGCCCATGTGTGGCCACCACCGCGCATCTTCCAATAGCGAACGCGCTGGTCGTCGTCGCAGCCCTCGAAGTCCGCCGCCTCCACCTTGTCGACCGGTGCCGACTTGATGGGGGTCGGGTCGCAACCGGCTCGGGCCGCGTTCGTGGCGACGACCTCGGAGATCTCGAGGCCGAGCGGGGGAGCGAAGATCACTTCGGAGCCGCTGAGCGGCGCTATGGGGTCAACCGAACCGTGGATCACGAACACGTCGGTGGGCGGGGACGCGGGGCAGGTTTCGGTGAGGTTGGTGCCGCCCGAACCGGCCACTGCGGCGAATCGCCACGGCATCGTGCACGACATGGCCTGCGCCATCGCTGCTCCCGCTGAGTAGCCCGCCGCGAACTCGGCGTTGCGGTCGATGCAGAGCGTGTCCTCGAGATGGTCAGCCAGGTCTGCGATGAAACCGATGTCGTCGGCGCCGGTCTCGAGACCACCGGGCACCGCCCAGCGTGGTCCCGGCTCGCTGCCGAGGGGTGTGGCCACCACGTAGCCGCGGTCAACGGCTGCATCTGCGAGGCCCGAGTAGTCCTCCCAGCTCCGTGGGTTGCCGGTGAAGGGGTGCATGCTCACGAGAAGGGGATGGGGGCCATCTCCGTCAGGTACCCGAACAACTGCGCTGCGGGTGGACCCTCCGGAGTCGATTTCGAGGTTGCTCGTGCCCGCCGCGGGGGCGTCGATGCCGACGTCTTCGCATCCGGCAGATCCGGCAACCTCCACGCCGGCCACGATTCCGCGTCCATCTGCTTGTGGGTGAACAGACGGCGATGGGCTGGTTGGGGGAACGCAGGCCGCCGCCAGAAGCGCCGTGGTAGCTGCGGCGGCCGACAGCACCGCCAGTTGTTTGCGCAGTCTGGGTGCCCGCCAGGTGTCTACATCTGGTCGCTGTTGAGCCTTCACTGTTCCCCCATGTTCGCCATGCCCCAGTCTGGTTCACCGGTGCCCTGTTCGCCACACCCGCGCGGCCCGTCATTTCAGACGGACCCAGCCGATGCCAGCACCTTACGGGTGATGTCGGCTACTTCCGAACGCTCGATATCCCACCGCGCGTGGTGGTTGCGGTGACGCAAAGCGTTGTTTCGCAAATGCTTGACTGGGGTATATGACATGAGTGTAATTACACGCCTGTCCCCCAACATCTTGGGGTAGGCGGATCCGGGTACCACAACATGTGGTGTCTTGCACCCCTCAACCGTGACAGAGAGTGGCCTCCGGGCCACTCAAGGCAATGGAGAGTAGTGGCTTCTGAGCCACGCAGACAGACGAAAGTGGCTCTCGGGCCGCTCAAGGCAAACGGCTTCGGGGCAAACCCCGGGGCAAAGCAGACGAAGCGTGGTCGGACCACGCTGGATGACAAGAGGGGACCTCACAAGTGTCGTTGATCGAGCGCATCGGTGAAGACAGCAATACAGCAGGGA
>JBPCTP010000174.1:0-5961 GCA_051011615.1 Microthrixaceae bacterium
CGGCTGTGTCGTGGTACATGGCGAGGTCGGCCCGTCGGGCACCGTCGACGAGGATGGTGGACACTCCCTCGCGTGAAGCGGCACCCTGGGCGAGGGCCATGGCAACGGTGGATGCTCCGGTACCGCCCGGTCCGCAGACCCCGACGAGGAAGCCGCCGCGAGGGCTGCCATCGCCGAGAGCGATGTTGGAGGCACCGCCAGCGGACTTGATCGGTGAGCAGTGTGCAGCGATGAGGTCCGCCAGCTGCAACCAGGTGAACTGGGCGGCTAGGTGCGCGGTGGCTCCCCACGAATCCCAATCGGTCGGCGATGAGGTGGCCTCGATGCCAACAGCGACCGGACCGGCTGCGCGGACAAGCCCCACTAGATCGGAGTCGACCTGCGCAGACGCAGCGTCGAGCAGAACCACGTCTATTTGGCGTCCGGAGCCGAGCAGCGCTTTCAACTCGTTGGCCGTCAGGCAGGTCAGAAATTCAACCGGGGCGGTTCCCGAGGTCGCCCACCGCGACAACTCCGCGGGCCATGCAGCCCTCGCATGGGGCAGTCCGACGATGACCCTGGTGTTCATGATTCGCCGTTCGCCGCAGGCGATGGCACCACAAGGGTGATCGAGCCGTCGAGTGCAGCGGTGGTGATGGCCTCAGATACCGCCATGTCAGTCACCGCCAGCTCGACCTGCACTCCGGCGCCATCCCCGAGGCCGGCGTCGTCGGTTTCGCCGATCGAGGACACGCGGGCGGTGGCGACAGTCGCGGCCCGGCCACCCCGGTCTGCGAGCACGTGCACGGTGCGTCCCGGGGCAATCGAGGATCGCCGCAGGCGGGCCCCGTCGACGGTCGCGGTCACCAACAGCTCGTTGGGATCCAGGAACTGCTCCGGCTCGGCGAAGTCGGAGTGAGTGACCAGACTCGAACCTGCGAGCGAGCGTGCTGCGACGCGGCCCAGCACCTCGTCCGAGCGATCTTCGGTCATGGCATCGATTGACGACGGCAGGTCGATCGGCACCGAGCCGAGCATGTCGGCACTGACAACCTCGCCGGCCTCGACATCTTCGGTGACGACGAGGTACCGAGTCGTCGGGGGCTGTTGCGACGCACGATGTGCGAAGACGACACCAGCTGCTGCAATCGTGATGAGCGCGGCGCCGAGCAGTACCCGCCACCGCAGGACACTGTGGCCGCGCGCGCTGCCAGGGTCGAGTCCTCGTTCGTCCGTCATGTCTTCCTCTCCTACCGCCGATGCGATCCCACTCGCACCGGTGTACCGAAACGCTCCTCTATTTACCGATGTGATGTCAAGTGGGAAGAAAGATCACCACAAGCGACACGGGCAGATGTGACAGGCAAATCCCTCCAACGATCACTACGTCGCCTCGGGGTGCCTACTAGGGTGCCGACTGTGAGTGCGGCGGACATCAACTGGTTGAACACAGCGAAGGCGGCTGAACGCCTGGGGGTTACCCCCCGAACCCTTTACAGGTTCATCGATGACGGCCAACTACCTGCATACCGATTCGGGCGTGTCATTCGCCTGAAGGAGACAGAGGTCGACGAGTTCATCGAGAGATGTCGTATCTCGCCGGGCACGCTCGACATCACCTCGCCCTCGGAGCCCGTCGCTGACCTTCGCGACAGCGCCAACGTTACGGACAAGGCTTCCGAGCCTGCGAGTGACGCCTGAGCGACAGTTACACTCATCAACACGATGAGCGAACCCGTTCGGCTGCACGTGCCGGGCAATCATTTGATGGGCGACCTGCTGGGAACCCGCGATGAACTGCTGGACGTAATAGAGGCTGCGTTTCCGGCGACCGCCATCACCGTTCGCGGAAACGACGTTTCGATATCCGGCTCCGAAGCGCCGACCGTTGGGCGGCTGTTCACCGAGCTGGTGACCCTGCTCGAGGCCGGCCAGTCGTTGTCACCAAGCGTGCTGGAACGCACGATTGACATGGTCCGCTCCGATGAGAGCCCCAGCGACGTGCTCACCACCGAGGTGATGCGTACCGCCAGAGGAGCCAGCGTTCGTCCCAAGACGAGCGGCCAGAAGCGCTACGTGGAGGCCATCGAGTCACATACGGTCGCCTTCGGTATCGGCCCTGCCGGCACGGGCAAGTCCTGGCTGGCAGTCGCGATGGCGGTACGAGCGCTCCAGGCACGAGAGGTGGAGCGCATCGTGTTGACTCGCCCTGCGGTGGAGGCGGGCGAACGCCTCGGGTTTCTTCCCGGCGACATGATGGCCAAGGTCGATCCGTACCTGCGTCCGCTCTACGACGCCCTACACGACATGGTCGGCGCAGAGGGTGCGCAGAAGCACCTCGAACGCGGCACCGTGGAGGTGGCCCCGCTGGCCTTCATGAGGGGCCGCACCCTGAATGGAAGCTTCATCATCCTCGACGAGGCCCAGAACACGACGCCCGAACAGATGAAGATGTTCCTGACACGTATCGGCTTCGGTTCGAAGGCTGTTGTGACTGGCGACGCCACGCAGGTCGATGTGCCCGGCGGGCGTTCAGGACTCTCCAGCCTCGAAGGGATCCTCGGCGACATCGACGGTGTCGGATTCGTTCACCTCGGCGCCCGTGACGTGGTTCGCCACCGCATCGTGCAGGACATCGTCGACGCCTACGCCAAGGCCGACGAACCCCGGACCGATCGGTGACGACACCCCAGGTGGAAATCGATGACCGATCCGGCTTCGAGCTTCCTGAGGGTGGGTTCGCCGAGAGCCTTGCCGAGCTGATGTCGGAGGTGCTGGCGGCAGAAGGTGTCGGTGATGAGGCGTCGGCAGGTCTGCACCTCGTATCGGCGGATGAGATCACCGGGCTCAACGAGAGCCACATGGATGCCAACGGCGCGACCGACGTGCTCAGTTTCGCCGTCGATGGGGCCGATGATTCAGCCCCCGACGGTCAGCCGACGCTGGTGGGCGACGTTGTCCTGAGCCCACAGGTCGCTGCCGAGCAGGCGTACGCACACGCCGGAACCTTGGCGGACGAGTGCCGGCTGCTGGTCGTGCACGGGTCACTTCACCTGGTCGGCTGGGACCACGCGGATGAGGAGTCCCGGCTGGCCATGTGGAATCGCGAGCGACAACTCCTCGATGACCTGGACATGTCGCCACCCCTCGACCCCTGGACCACATCGTGACCTCGACGGACTTCTGGCTGTTGGTGGTCGTGATCATCCTGGTGCTGCTGGCCGCAGTGCTGGCGGTGGCGGAAACGGCCATCACCCGCATGAGCCGTGCCCGTGCCGCGGCGCTGGTTGAACAAGGCCGAAAGGGTGCCGATCGTCTCGAACGGATCGTCAACAATCTCGAGCGCGACCTCAACGCCATCTATCTCACTGTCAACGTCGTGCAGGTTGTGCAATCAGCCCTCGTCGGCGTGCTCGCAGGCAGCCTCTTCGGTCCGCTCGGTGTCGCGATCGGCATCGTGTTGAACGTGGTGGTGCTCTTCACCGTCGCCGAAGCCGCACCGAAGACCTGGGCCCTGCAGCACCCGGACCGAGCTGCACTGATGACTGCGCCGATGGTCTCGTGGATCGGGCGGATCATGCGCTGGCCGGCGCGCGTTCTCATCGGGGTCGCGAACATCGTGTTGCCGGGCAAGGGACTCAGGCGCGGTCCGTTCGTCACCGAGGAGGAGATCATCGCACTCGCCGAGGAAGCGGCCGAGGCAGCGGTGATCGAGGAATCCGAGCGGGACCTGATCGAGTCGATCATCGATTTCGGCGACACCGTCGTGCGTGAGGTGATGATCCCGCGCCCTGACATGGTGGCCGTGGAGCGCGATGCGACCGTCGCCGAGTCGGTCGACCTCGCCATCAAGCGGGGGTTCACCCGGCTGCCGGTCCTGGGTGAGAGCGCAGATGACGTGGTCGGTGTGATCAACGTCAAGGAAGTGGTGGCAGCCGAACGCAGCGGCCGCGCAGGCGAGCCGGTGATGGCGGTGACCAACGAGGCCCAGTTCGTTCCCGAGACCAAGAGGGTCGCCGAGCTGCTGGCGGAGATGCAGGCCGACTCGGTCCACATCGCAATCGTCGTCGACGAGTACGGCGGCACAGCCGGGCTCGTGACGCTCGAAGACCTTCTCGAAGAACTTGTGGGTGAGATCAACGACGAGTTCGACGTCGGTCCTGAACCACTCGTGCGAATCGGTGAACGAGAGGTGTTGGTGGACGCCTCCCTCAACGTCAGCCACATCAATGAGGAACTCGAACTCGAACTGCCAGAGGAAGGGGCGGACTCGATCGGCGGACTCATTTTCGGCACCCTGGGACGACTGCCGGAGGTGGGCGATTCAGTTGATGTCGAAGGTGTACAGATGGCAGTTCAGCGGGTGGACGGCCGGCGAATACGCCGCGTCCGGATCCTGCTGCCCGAAGAGATCGCCGAGGCATCATGAGCGATGACAGCCCTGCCGGAGACGATCCCGCGTTCGACCGCCTCGAGGCCATGATGGCCGAGGCCGGCCTGACCGAATCGCTGGGGGACACCCCTGACGGATTCAGATCCGGATTCGTCGCCCTCGTGGGTCGACCGAACGTCGGCAAGTCGACCCTGTTGAACCGCATCCTCGGCGAGAAGGTGTCGATCACGTCCAACAAGCCACAGACGACGCGCAACCAGATCCGTGGTGTGCTCGACCGTGACGACTGCCAGCTGGTGTTCATCGACACACCCGGCATCCACAAACCGCGCACGCTGATGGGGGAGCGCCTCAACGACACCGCACGGGCGGCCTCCGGGGGAGTCGACGTGGTGTGTCTGCTCGCCGATGCGGCCCGCGGGATCGGCAAGGGTGACCGCCTGCTGGCCGAGCAGCTGGGTCCATCTGCGGTTCTGGTACTCAATAAGTGCGACAAGGCAGGCCGAGCCAAGGTCGCGGAGCAACTCACGATTGCATCGGAGATCGAGTTCGCCGACTACTTCCCGATCTCGGCACGTACCGGAGAAGGCGTCGATGCGCTGATCGACTACCTGGTTTCGCGCATGGAGGACGGGCCTCGCTGGTATGCCGCCGGATCGGTGAGCGATCTGACAGATGAGTTCCGAGTGGCGGAGTTGGTCCGAGAACAGCTCCTGCGCGTGATGCGCGAGGAGCTGCCTCACTCGATCGCCACGAGGGTCACCGAATGGGCACCCCCACATGTGCGAGTCGAGATCCTCGTGGAACGCGATTCGCAGAAAGGCATGGTGATCGGCAAGGGCGGTTCCGTGCTCAAGGAGGTCGGCACCCTCGCTCGCAAGCAGCTGCCGGCGGGCACCTACCTGGAGTTGCACGTGTCGGTGGACCGTGACTGGCAACGCAAGGCCAAGTCCCTCGACCGTCTCGGCTACTGAGAGCCGGTCCGTGCTCGGTATGGACGGCACGGGCCCGGGTTGTGGGTCGGGTACCGTTCGATCGTGAATCTCGACGAGCTCGACCCGAACCGGATTCCCAAACATGTGGCGCTCGTCATGGACGGCAACGGTCGCTGGGCGGAACGGCGCGGCCTACCCCGCACCGATGGCCACGCCGCCGGCGAGGAAGCCCTCTTCGACACCCTCTGGGGCGCACTGCATGCCGGGATTCGTTGGATGACGGTCTACGCCTTCTCAACCGAGAACTGGAAACGTCCGGCCGATGAGGTGCGCTACCTCATGGGCTTCAACGAACGTCTGTTGATGAACCACCGCGATGAGCTCCACGCCGAGGGGGTGAAGATCCAGTTCATCGGCCGGCGCGACTGGCGGGTGCCCAAACGTGTGCTTCGCCACATCGAGGAGAGCGAGGAACTCACGGCCAAGAACAAGAAGATGACGCTGTCGATGGCGTTCAACTACGGCGGGCGAGCCGAACTGGTGGATGCGGTCAATGCCCTGGTCGCCGAAGGCGTGATGCCCGGCAAGGTGACCGAGAAGGCGATCCGCAAGCACCTCTATGACCCCAAGATGCCGGATCCGGAGCTGATGGTC
>JBPCTP010000175.1:0-5999 GCA_051011615.1 Microthrixaceae bacterium
ACCAAGCTCCTTTGAGGCGTCAAGGCCACCGGCAGTTCTGGGTTTCCTCGCCGTCTTGATGTGTCATGTCCGTGTCACAGACTGCAACGGCAATCGAGCTAAGTCTCCAAGTGCCCAGCAGCCCCAAGGCCTTTGGACGGTTGTGCTGGTGAGACGTCCTGTAGGCGGGATTCTGTGAGTCGACTCTCGTCGGCCCGGTGACCATCCATCTCAGCGGCCTACCCGAGGGGTGGCCACGTTTCCGTGACCGGACGGGCTGCCCGTCCCCTCTGCATGGCCTTGCTCCGGGTTGGGGGTTGCCCAGCCGCCGGAGTCACCCCCGACGCTGGTGCGCTCTTACCGCACCGTTTCACCCTCACCTGTGCAACCTCGCGGCTGCCATCGGCGGTCTGCTCTCTGTTGCCCTGTACCGTCAGATCACTCCGACCTGGCTCTCGCCAGCACCCTGCCCTGCGGAGTCCCGACCTTCCTCGACGAATGGATCGCTCCACCCGCCGCGGTCACCCGGACGACTCACCAGCGCCATCGATTGTCCCACAGAGACGCTCCGAATCCACCGCCGGTTGTCATCGAGAGTGTCCTGCGAGTGGGCGCGGCATTGGCCCGGCAGGGAGGACCGGGCCAATGTCATTTGGTTTTGGGGTTCTGGGGATGGGGTTGTTGGGGTTCTCTTGGGGAGAATGCAGCTGACCGGTGCGTTGCGGCCGCGCTCCACGCAGCACCGGCCAGCGCGGACTAGTGCATCGTGAGGCGCTCTCGACCGTTCGACGGGTCGACCGCGATCTGGATGCGGCGTTCGCGCAGCACAGCAGCTGTCCTCGGGCTGACAGTGGACCACTTGTAGCCCATGGTCGCCGACCGGGAGTTGCGCTGGTTGCTCATGGATAGTGTCTCGGCACGAAATGTCGCCGCTGGAGCGCATCGGGACCAGCGACCCAGAACAATGGGCCGATCGGCCCCGTCAGCGGTGACTTGGGCTCAAAAGTCGAGCGCGGAAAGGTCCTCGTGCCAGCCGGAGGCGCGTTCGACCGCGTCGGCCCAGCGGTCGCGATCCACCCCTACGGAAGGTTCGACCGTTGCCCGTGGTGCCCAGGTGGCAGCGATGTCGTCCCAGCCGCCCCAGGTGCCGATCGCCATTCCTGCGAGGAACCCGGCCCCCAGCGTCGTCGCCTCCCGCACCGGTGACACCTCGACGGGCACCTGGGCTGCATCGGCGAGCGCCTGCACGAACAGGTCGTTGGTGGACATGCCACCGTCGATCCGCAGTCGGTCGATTGACATACCGGAGTCGCTCCGAGCTGACTCGAGGAGATCGGCGCCCCGGTTGGCGACGCCCTCGAGAACGGCACGGGTCACGTGCGCCGCAGTCGTGCCGCGGGTGACGCCGAGCAATGCACCTCGGGCTCCGTAGTCCCATTTCGGCGTACCCAGTCCAAGCAGGGCCGGCACGTAGACAACCCCGTCGGTGGACTCAACGCTGGCCGCGAGCGCTTCTGACTCTTCTGCCGAATCGAGGATTCCGAGGTCCTCCACCAGCCACTCCACGTTCGTGCCGGCCGACAGCATCACGGCTTCGATGCCCCAAGTGGTCGAGTCGCTGTCGCGCCATGCGATGAGCGGAAAGCATCCGGCCGATCCCTTGCGGGAGAACTTCACCCGTTCGGCGCCGGTGCACACGTCGAGCATGCCGCCCGATCCGAAAGTGGCCTTGGCATAACCTGGGCGCACACATCCTTGGCCTATGAGCGAGGCCTGCTGGTCGCCGGCGACACCGCAGATTGGTGGCGCACCTGGGAGGGCGGTTGCAGCGTCGACCACCCCCGTGCTGTCCACTATTCGGGGCAGGGCCGCAGCCGGAATCCGAAGCTTCTCCAGCTTTGCGGGATCAAGGTGTGATCCGTCCGATGCGAGCAGCCCCCAGATGCCGGCATTGGAGAGGTCCGTCACGTGGTGGGCACCCTCGGTGAGCTGCCAGATCATCCACGAGTCCGGCGTGCCGAAACACAGATCCCGGCTGCGGTCGGGGTCGACCGCGTCGAGGATGTTCGCCACCTTGGTGGCCGCCTCGTTGGGGGCGAAGGCGAAACCCTCGGCGCTTAGTACGAGACAGTCACCAACCGTTCGCAGGTCCTGCCAACCCTGCGCCGGTGCCACCGGCTCGCCGGTCTTGCGGTCCCACACGATCGTGGTCGCCCGCTGGTTGGCCATGCCCACCGCGTCGACGGGACCATGGGCCGCCAGGGTCCGGCGTGCGCAGCCCAGCGCCGCCTCGGCGTACGCGGTCGCGTCGAATTCCACGAGACCCGCTACGGGTGTGTCGGGCAGCGTCGGGGCAGCCGTCTCATGGCTCACGGTGGCGTCCGGATGCACTACCGAAGCGCGCACGCTGGAGGTGCCGAGGTCGATGACGAGGATGCTCACGTTGTCCTCCCGGAGACGATTGCCGATAGCTGGCAGCCGACTGCCGACTCTATGGTGCGCGGACAGGCTCAGGTGGCTCCGTCGGTGCGGTTCCAGCGTCGAGCGAACATGCCGCCGAACATCGCGACCGTCGCCATCAACATCAGCAGCAGCGGATATGCGATCCAGGAGATCTCCTCGCCGCGAAAGGCCCGGCTCAGAACTCCGATTCCCTGCACGATCAGGTATGCGAGTGCGCCGGACGCGGCCGCATGACTCAACCGGGCCTCCGGACTCAGCCTCAGCGTCGCCCAGCCTCCCGCTGCAGCGCCGAAGAGGATGAGGGCGTTGAAGATGAGCGCGGCGACGGTTGCATCGTTGCCGTCCTCGCCCGCCTGCAGGATCTCGTTGAGCAAGGCGCACGGCAGCGCCACCACCAGCGCCGTGACGGTGCCACGCCACACGGCCTGGATGGGGGAGAGTTCCGGCAGGTCCTGCACACAGCGAGGCTTCCACACCCCCTCCGCTGCCCGAAATCAACTGTTCGCTGCTGGTCGACACGACCGGTGCCGGGGATCATCCGGGTATTGACTGTCCGCGTCCCCCGAATTGTCCGCCTCGCGTTCCGATCCAGGGAACACTGGGCGGACATTTCGGGAGAGACGGGGCTGGGGGGATTGCCCGGTGGGGGATGCAACACTTGCAAGCATGTGCATGTACCATGTGCGCACTGCACGGATGTCCTGTGCAGGTCTCGCGATGTGGGACGAACCCGCTGTAAGTACCTGGCCAACAAGATGGCCACGGTCGCAGCTTCGTCCGATCTTCGGTCTTGAAACCAGCCCCGAGCTGTCTGCTGTCAAAGCGCAGTGCATGCAAGGGGCGCTGACGGTTTCGCTGCTCGAGGGCGTTGTCGAGTAGTTGAAACCAAGAGAAAGCCATGACCGAAACACCTTCATTTGCTGATCTCGGCGCGCCGCGCCAGATCGTCGATGTACTCGCCAAGCGAGGCATCACCGAACCATTCCCCATTCAGGCCGCCGTGCTGCAAGACGCACTCGCCGGCCGTGACATCCTCGGCCGCGCCCCTACCGGCTCCGGCAAGACCCTCGCCTTCGGCATCCCGGTCGTCGCGCGGATGGACAAGGGCAGCCGACGCCTTCCAACCGCACTCGTGCTGTCACCCACCCGCGAGCTTGCAGAGCAGATCGCCGCTGAACTCGGTCCGCTCGCCGGCGCCATGGGTCACCGCGCAGTAGCCATCTACGGTGGCGTAGGCTACAACCCTCAGCGCAAGGCCCTCGACGGGGGCGCTTCGCTCGTCGTTGCGTGCCCCGGTCGTCTCGAAGACCTCCTCGAGATGGGAGCGCTGAGCCTCGAGAACGTCGAGTCCGTCGTGGTGGACGAGGCCGACCGCATGGCGGACATGGGATTCCTTCCCGCCGTGCGTCGAATCGTCGGTGCTACGGACCCGAATCGGCACCTCCAGTTGTTCTCCGCCACCCTCGAAGGCCCCGTTGCGAAGCTGACACGTGACTTCCAGCAGGACCCCGCTCGTCACGAGGTCGGCTCCAGCGAGCCCGACATGACTCTGGCTCATCACCTGTTCTGGGACATCGACCGCACCGAGCGTGTCGCCGACACCGCACAGTTCATCGACGCGGTCGGTTCCACGATCGTGTTCACCCGGACCCGACACGGAGCGGACCGCCTCGCCCGCCAAGTCGGCAAGTACGGCATCCAGGCAGCACCCATTCACGGTGGTCGCAGCCAGTCGCAGCGGAATCGTGCCCTCAAGGCCTTTTCCGACGGCAAGGTACAGGCGCTCATCGCCACCGATGTCGCCGCTCGGGGAATCCATGTGGACGACGTGGGCGCGGTGGTGCACTTCGACCCGCCGGAGGACGCAGCCACCTATGTCCACCGCTCGGGGCGAACCGCCCGCGCTGGAGCGTCGGGGGTGGTGCTGTCGCTCGTACAGCGAGACCAGGCCAAGGACAACCGCAAGATGCAGAAGTCCCTCGGACTGCCGATCGGTGTTGTGTCGCCGGACATGGCAGAGGTTCGCCGAATCCATGGCGACTCCTCCTCCAAATCCTCGTCGAAGTCGAAGGTGGCAGGAGCGGTCTCGCAGGACCGCAACCCCAGCCACGACCGGAACACGCACGACGGGAGCTCCGCCCAGGACCGCTCGGCCAAGAAGCACCGCCCGCAGAACAAGCGCGACGGTGCAGGCGAACACAAGCGTTCCGAGTCGGGTAGCCACGAGCCGAAGCGCCGTGACTCCAGGCCGACAGGCTCCGGAGCAGAGGACGAGGCCAACGACTTCAGGCCGACAGAGTCCAAGCGTGGCCACCGTGGATCCAAGTCCGGATCTGGCGGCGATGGCGAGCTGACCGGCACCGTCGTGCACTACTCACGACGCAAGGGCTTCGGCTTCATCAAGGTCAAGGGTCGCAAGGACCTCTTCGTTCACAACTCAGCTGTCGGTACCGACAGCGAGGCGGAGAAAGTTCTGGCCAAGGGCAACCAGGTTGCGTTCGTGATCACGAAGGGCCAGAAGGGCCCGGTCGCATCCAACGTGCGAGCCCTCAGCCCCATCTCCTGACCCCCGTTTTTGGGTGACCTGCCGGGACTGCGCGGCGGGTCACCGAAAAGCCCTGCGCCCACTAGGTTGCGGCCATGCAGGTATCCGAGCTCTGGCGGTATCCGGTCAAGTCGATGATGGGTGAGAGCGTGGAGGCTCTCGACATCGACGATGGCGGCGTCATCGGCGACCGCGGCTGGGCCGTGCGCGATGAGGTGCGCGGTGGCATCCGCGGCGCCAAGAAGATCGGCGCGCTCATGGACCTCAGTGCCCGATACACCGGCGACCCCGGTGGGCCCGTGGAGATCGACCTGCCGGACGGCTCGACCACAGCTTCCGCAGACGGCGATGTGAACGACCGGCTGAGCAGCGCGCTCGAACACGACGTGACGCTCTGGCCACTCATGCCCGCTGACGACCTCGACCACTACCGCCGCGGTGCACCCGACAGCGACGACCTCCTCGAGGAACTGCGCGCCATCTTCGGCCGCCTCGAGGACGAACCGTTGCCCGACCTTTCGGTTTTCCCTCCGGAGATCATGGAGTTCGAATCACCTCCAGGCACCTACTTGGACGCCTTCCCGTTGCTGGTGCTCACGACGTCCGCGTTGAAGGCCCTCGGCGATTCCCTACCCGAGTCGATGATCGACGTGAAGCGTTTCCGGCCGAATGTCGTGATCGACACCGGTGGGGCAGCAGGGCATCCCGAACTCGCCTGGGAGGGCAAGCGACTCCGGCTTGGTGACGCAGAACTGGATCTGACCGTCGGCTGCCCGCGATGTGTGATGGTCACCCGGCAGGTCGGCCCCGAGATCCCGCCGGACCGGGGGGTGCTCCGCCACATCGTCGCCGAGCTCAACCAGAACCTCGGTATCTACGCGAACGTCACCAAGCCCGGCGAAGTCTCCGTCGGCGACACGGCCGAACTGCTCGACTGAAGCTGCAATCCCCGGACCGCAAGCTACGGAAACCATGAATTGTCCGCCTGGTGTTCCCCTTTTGGGAACACCAG
>JBPCTP010000176.1:0-3978 GCA_051011615.1 Microthrixaceae bacterium
CTTCCGGGATTGGCTGTGGCATCGCAGCTGGTGGCCAACGGCCATCGCGCCGACTCGATCAGGTTCGTGGGATCCAGCAGGGGACCGGAGGCGAACCTGGTGCCCGAAGCCGGATTCGAGGTGACCCTTCTGCCCGGCCGCGGAATCGAGCGACGCGTCAGCGTGCAATCGATGCTCGCCGTGCTCGGATTGGTGGCTGCCTTCTTCCGGTCGATCGCGCTGGTCGCAGGTGCTCGACCCCGGGTGGTGCTGGTGTTGGGCGGATATGCAGCCGCTCCGTGTGCGTTCGCTGCGGTGCTGTTGCGCGTCCCGATCGTGGTTGCCGACCAGAACGCACGTGCCGGAGCGGTCAACCGCTTGGTCGCGAAGTTCGCCACGGCATGTGCCGTGCCATTCGCGGACACCGACCTGCCCAAGGCCATCGTGACCGGCAACCCGGTCCGCGAAGCGGTGCTGCACCGAGCTGCGGATCGTGATCCGCTTCAGGCCAGAAGTGAACTGGGACTTCCGACGAACCGCACATTGTTGGCGGTGTTTGCGGGTTCGCTGGGTGCGACGCGGTTGAACTCGGCAGTCGCCGAGGCGGTTTCCGGTGAGTGGGCCACCCGTGGCGACCTCGCGGTGCACCACGTAGTGGGTGTCCGGGACTGGCAGTCCGGTGATTACGAGCCGGTTGCCGAGGGCGGGTCAGGGGCCGGCGAGTCAGGGACAGGCGGATCCGTGGTGTACAACCCGGTCCGCTACTAGGAACGAATGGAACTGGTGCTCGATGCAGCGGACGTCGTGCTGTGTCGCTCCGGCGGCACCACGGTCGCTGAACTGGCCGTGATGGGTTCCCCATCGGTGCTCGTGCCGCTGCCGATCGCAACCCGGGACCACCAACGCGCCAACGCTGGTGAACTCGTACAGGCCGGCGCAGCGGTGCTGCTCGACGATGCCGACGTTGATGCTGACGCGGTGGTTTCCGTGGTCGACGAGTTGGTCGAGGATCCAGCCAGACTCGAATCGATGGGGGCAGCCGCACGCGCTCTGGGACGTCCGGACGCCGCCGAAGCGGTCGCCGCGCTGGTCGAGGAACACGCCCGCTGATCCCATGAACGTGTCCGAGCCCACTCCCACCGCAGTTCCACCGTTCGATCTGAGCAGACCGCGTCGAGTCCACGTTGTGGCTGTGGGTGGCGCCGGGATGAGCGCCATCGCGACGTTGCTGGCCGAGGGCGGGCATGCCGTTTCCGGCTCCGACCTGGCCGAGGGCCCGAACCTCGCGCCGTTGCGGGCGATGGGCGTCGAAGTCCACATCGGCCACCGAGCAGACAACGTCGGCAATGCCGAGGTTGTCGTCGCGTCGACCGCCGTGTCGAATGAAAACGTCGAGCTCACCGAGGCAACACGTCGCGGTCTTCCCGTGTTGCGGCGGCGGGCGTTCCTGGCGTCGTTCGCAGCACAGACGCCGTTTCTGTCCGTGGCCGGAACGCACGGAAAGACCACCACTTCGTCATTGCTCGCAGTCGCACTTCGCGGTGCCGGTACGGATCCGTCCTGGTTGCTCGGTGCCCCGGTCCCCGCACTCGGCGGCGCCGCCTCTCTCGGCAAGGGGCCGTGGATGGTGCTCGAAGCCGACGAGAGCGACGCTTCCTTCCTCGCCGGCCCCCGAGCCGGCGCGCTGCTGACCAATGCGGAGCCAGACCACCTCGAGTTCTGGGGAGGATGGGAGAACCTGGCCCACGGATTCGAGGAGTTCATCAAGGGCACGAGCGGGCCGGTCGTGGCGTGCGCAGACGATCCCGGGTCAGCCGCGCTGGGTCGCCCCTTCGGCGCGGTGTTGTACGGCTCGGAGCACAGTGGTTCGACAGAGCGGGAGTTGGCCTACGAGCTGACAGACCTCCACCTGCACGCACTCGGATCTCGATTCACGCTCAGGTCCCCCCAGGGCAGTCACGAAGTCCACCTGGCGCTGGCGGGCGCGCACAACGCGCTCAACGCAGTCGGGGCGCTCGCCCTGGCCGGCGAATTGGGTGTGGACCTCGAAGCGGCTTCGGCGGCGTTGTCCACCCACACCGGGCTCCACCGACGATTCGAGTACAGGGGTTCGACCGCGGGAATCGACGTGGTGGACGACTACGCGCATCTGCCCACCGAGGTGCGAGCGGCCCTGGCGGCGGGATCCGACGGCGGGTGGAATCGACTGGTGGTCGTTTTCCAGCCCCACCGCTACTCGCGCACCGAGGCGCTGTGGGGTGAGTTCGGTGCCTCGTTCGGACTGGCGGACGTGTTGGTGTTGACCGACATCTACGCGGCAGGTGAAGCGCCGCGGGATGGCGTGAGCGGCCGACTGGTCCTCGACGCAGTGAAGGCATCCGACGGCCGGGAACCCATATGGGCGCCAACACTGCCCGAGGCCGCCCAGGAGTTGCTCGGCATTCTCTCTCCCGGCGACCTGCTGCTGACGGTCGGAGCCGGCGACGTCCGCGACGTCGGCGACATGGTGCTCGAAGCCCTGGCCGCGGGAGCGGATGCGGGGACCCGGGATGGCAACCGGGGTGAGGTCTAGGGCGACCATGTCAGTACTGGCGAGATCACTGGCCTTCCTCGGCGACCGGTTGCAGCAACACGCCTCGATCGCGCACCTGTGCACATATCGCGTCGGTGGCCCGGCGCGCTATCTCGCAGAGGTCGAGTCAGAGGAGGAACTGCACCGGATCGCCTCGGCGCTCCTCGAGTCAGGCGATGTCCCGCACGTGCTGGTGGTGGGAAGAGGATCGAACCTGCTCGTGGCCGACGCGGGAGTGGATGGCCTCGTGATCCACCTTGGCGATGCCATGGCGCAGGTGGAGGTCGACGGCCACATCGTGACCGCCGGTGCTGCGGCTGCTCTGCCCGTTGTGGCGCGGCGCAGCGTGGCTGAATCGCTCACCGGCTTCGAGTGGGCCGTTGGTGTGCCCGGGTCGCTTGGTGGAGCCGTGCGCATGAACGCGGGAGGGCACGGCTCCGACATGGCTGCGAGCCTGATCGGGGTCCGCGTGGTGGACCTGCGAACCGGCGACAATCGGGAGATGGCCGCCGCCGAACTCGATCTGGCCTATCGCCGTTCCAACCTCGCCCCGACCCACGTCGTGACAAGCGCGCGCCTCGGTCTGGCCCGCGGGTCGCGCGCACGCGGGGAAGCTCTCATCTCCGAGATCGTCTCCTGGCGGCGGGAACACCAACCGGGCGGTCACAATGCCGGCTCGGTGTTCACGAATCCGGTCGGAGATTCAGCCGGCCGTCTGATTGATGCCGCCGGGTGCAAGGGCCTGAGGATCCGCACCGCCGAGGTCTCGCCGAAACACGCGAACTTCATCCAGGCCGACGAGGGTGGATCTGCCGACGACGTGCACGCGCTCATGGGTGAGGTGATCTCCCGTGTTCGCGATCACAGTGGGATCACCCTGCACCCCGAGACGGTCCTCGTCGGCTTTGAGGACCCACGGGGCTTCGGCGACAACCTCGGCGGGTCGACATGACCGCTGGAACACGACGCCCGATCAGTTCGGAGCCCCAGAAGGTTCCACGAGGCACCAGGGCTGAGCGACGCAAGGAACGCAAGGCCGAAGCCAAAAAGGCGAAGGTCGCCCGTGACACCGCAGCGAAGGCCGCCGGTGAGACCTCTACGAAGGCGGTGCCGGCCCAGGCGGCTCCGGAGCTGGGGGCAAGGGCCACCAGTGACACCGCGACGAAGGGGGTCCGGGCAGACAACTGGCCCCGAGCCACACCTACCGCAGGGCCTCGTGGCGGGCTCGACAAACCCGGCGCGCTCGAAGAGCGACTTGGCCCGGATGCGACCGACGCACCATCGCTCGGCGGCGCGGCAGAGCCCGGGTCGCGCACCTCCTTCGGTCGGATGCTCATCGATCGTGCCAGTGCGCTCTGGCCGGCGAAGCTCCGCCTTCGAGCGGCGGATTCCTCGGATGAAACCTCGGAGATCGATCTTCGTGAATC
>JBPCTP010000177.1:0-5100 GCA_051011615.1 Microthrixaceae bacterium
TCGACCGAGCTTGCAGAGAAGATCGCTCCCGCTCCGCTGTACGAGACGAACGCAGCACCTTGGCGCGAGGTGTACGGGATGCATCTCGATGCGGCCCGCCATGTGGACGCGGTGGAAGGCCAACCAGATCTCAACCAGTGGTTGGTGTCGCTGTGGGACTCCGCGAACGCACGCATTGAGATGCACGGTGCGAGAAACGCGGAGCTCTCGGTCGCAGCACCCACGGGCACCATCTCGTTCATGATGGACGCCGACACCACCGGCATAGAGCCGGAACTGGCCCTGGTGAAGCACAAGAAGCTGGTCGGCGGAGGCACCATGGAGATCGTCAACCAGACGGTTCCACGTGCGCTTGCCCGGCTGGGCTACGACCCCTCCCAGACAGCCGAGATCGTGGCGCATGTTTCCACAAACCACACGATGCTCGGCGCCCCTCACCTGGACCAGTCGCACCTCGGGGTCTTCGCATGCGCATTCGGTGACGATCCAGACTTGCCCACGGTCATCAGCCACAGGGGCCACATCAACATGATGGCGGCGATCCAACCCTTCTTCTCCGGTGCCATGTCCAAGACGGTCAACCTGCCGGAGTCCACCGATGTCGACGAGATCGAGTCGCTGCTCATCGACTCGTGGCGGTCGGGCCTCAAATGCGTTGCGCTGTATCGCGACAACTGCAAGGTTTCCCAGTCACTGAACCTCGGCACCGCCGCTTCGGCTCCGACCGAGACCGCTCCAGCCCAGGCGCCGGTCGCACCAAGCCCCGTTCGGGAGCGCCTGCCGCGATCGAGGAGCTCTAGGACAATGGAGTTCCGGGTGGCCGATTGCAAGGGCTTCGTCACGGTCGGCGAGTACGACGACGGTCGGCCGGGGGAGTTGTTCATCAACGTGTCCAAGCAGGGCTCCACCCTCGCGGGAATCATGGACGCCTTCGCCATCTCGGTGAGTCATGGTCTGCAGTACGGCGTCCCTCTGGAGTCCTTCGTGGCGGCCTTCGTGGGAATGCGCTTCGAGCCCGCCGGCATGACCGACGATCCGGACGTGAGAATCGCCAACAGCCTGATCGACTATCTCTTTCGCCGGCTTGCGCTCGACTACCTCGAGTACGACGAACGCGAGGCTCTCGGCGTGTTGGGCACTTCCGAACGCATCCAGCAGCCGCTGCCCGGCGTCGAGGACGCAGGTGTGCGCACCGACCAGGGCCACGATCTGGCGCCTGATCCGCCATCGAATCGTGCGAGCAACGCGACTCCGCAAGGGCGCTCGCCACGCCGTTCGGACGCACCCCTGTGCATGTCATGTGGAGTGGGAATGGCCCGCGCGGGCTCCTGCTACGTATGTTCGGAGTGCGGCACCACCAGCGGATGCTCCTGAGACGAAGCGCGCCTGCGCCTCACTGCAGTGCCTCCACAACGGCCTTTATGTCACCGATGGTGGTCTGTGGATTCACGATGCACATTCGCAACACGGTTTCGCCGTTCCAGGTGGTAGGCAGCAGCACAGCGGTACCGGCTGCAATCGTCCTGCGCGACCACGAGAGATACTGGTCGTGGTCCCAGCCGATCCGCCTGAAGACCAGAGTGCTCAGGTCGGGCTCCACGAGGACTTCCAGGTGTGCGGTGTCCGCCAGAAGCGCCGCGGCCTCTCGGGCGAGGTCGATGGTGGAGTCGACCGCCGTTGCATAGAACTCAGTGCCGAGAGCGACGAGGCTGAACCACATCGGCAGGCCCCGTGGTCGTCGTGACAGGTGCAACGCATAGTCGCTCGGATTCCAGCTGGGCTCGCCGTTGTCGTCTGCGCTCTGGAGGATCTCCAGATAGTCCGCACGTTGCGTGTGAGCAGCACGTGCGATCGATGGGTCCTTGTAGAGCAGCGCACAGGAATCGAACGGACCGAAGAGCCACTTGTGGGGGTCCACGATGAGGCTGTCGGTGCGGCCCACCGACTCGAACAGGTGTCGGGCGCGCGTGCCCGCTGCTGCTGCGAGTCCGTAGGCGCCGTCGATGTGGAGCCAGCAGTCCAACGTCGCCGCAGCGTCTGCAGCAGCGGTCAGGTCGTCGACCACGCCGGCGTTGGTGGTGCCCGCCGTGGCGACGATGGCGAATACAGAACTGCGGTCCGAACCGAGCGCGCGGGTTGCCGCTTCGAGGCTTCGACGGTCCAGCCGGCCGAGGGGGTCTCCGGGCAATGACACCAGTTCGGCGTCCATCGCCTGAGCCGCCTGGGGCACCGATGCGTGAACGGCCTCGCTGGTGAGAATCCGGCCTGATCCGGTACCCGGGCCCCTCTTCTGGCGCCAACGGTGCCTTGCCGCAATGAGTGCGCTCGTATTGCCGTTGGTGCCGCCCGGCACGAACACGCCGCCCGCGCTCGGGGGCAAGCCGCAGGTGCCGGCGATCCATCGGAGTACGTCGTTCTCCGCCTGGACGGCACCGGCGCCCTCCAACCATGAGCCGCCGTAGATGCGAGCTGCGCTGGTGAGGATGTCGCCCAGCAGTGCCATCGGTGTTGGGGCTGCGGGAACAAAGGACAGGAAGCGTGGATGGTCCACGTGCAGACAGGCCGGCTCGATCACTTCCTCGAACAGGCGTAGAGCCTCCTCGCCGCCCAGGCCGCCCGGCGTGATCGATTCCGCGAGCGCGTCGGAGAGTTGCGCGGCCGACGCGGTGGCACCGAGGGACTCGTCGGGTGCGTCGACCCTCCCAAGGGCGTGATCCAGCACCGCCTGGCCGAGAGCTTGGGCACTGCTGGATACGTCGCCCATGTCACAAGATTCTCATTCAGCGCCCACGGAGGGGCGGATGCCCGCATCTGTGGTGCGAAACCCCATAGGTGGTGTAGAAGATGTGCAATGGCCATCCGACGAGTGATGCATACGGCGGTCTCAACGCGGGACATGGACAGCTCGATCGCTTTCTGGGCAGAGCTGGGCTTCGTGGAATGCCAACGTTGGGATTGGCCCGAGGGCACCGATGCCGTCAACGAGCTGTTGGACCTTCCGCAGAGCGCCGCCCGAGCTGCGTTGTTGGAAGGCCATGGCACAGGTATCGAGCTCTTCGAGTTCTCCTGTCCGGATCCCGGCGGCGTGCCTGAGCCCGTGCACCGAATCGGCTATACGCACATGGCGTTCGCCTCCGATGACCTCGATTCGGACATGGCCCGGCTGCGCGACGCCGGAATGTCCTTCTGGTCCGAACCCGTGGATGACCCCAGCGGACGCCGAATGATCTACGGCCGCACTCCGGAAGGTCTCTTCGTGGAGCTCGTGCAACCGGCGTCGTGAGCGTGCCATGTGCGTTCGGGGTCGCGCCCCGTGGTCTGCTAACGTGGATCGGTCGGCGGGCAACTTTTCTGCACGTCGGCGTGCATGGAGTCGAGAGAGCTGAGGATGCGCTGTGGCTTATGACGTCGGTGACCGAGTCGTTTACCCCCACCACGGGGCGGCGATCATCGTGCGGCGCGAAAAGCGCGTCGTCAACGGTGACAAGGACGACTACCTGGTGCTGGAGATGGCCCACGGAGAGCTGACGCTCTCGGTTCCTGTCTCCAAGGCCGACGACGTGGGCATGCGCCCGCCGATCGGCAAGGACGAAGTCGAGGATCTTTTCGAGTTGCTGGCGAAGCGGGACATCCGCGAACCGGCGAACTGGAGTCGTCGATTCAAGAACCACCAGGAAAAGC
Organism: Microthrixaceae bacterium; assembly: GCA_051011615.1. Lineage (GTDB taxonomy): Bacteria > Actinomycetota > Acidimicrobiia > Acidimicrobiales > Microtrichaceae > JBPCTP01. The sequence goes on from JBPCTP010000177.1 coordinate 3,682, forward strand.
TGAAGTCCGGCGACGTCTACCAGGTTGCCGAGGTCGTGCGGAACCTCTCCCTGCGGGACCAGGCCAAGGGTCTGTCCGCCGGTGAGAAGTCGATGTTCGTCAAGGCGCGTTCGGTGCTGGTCTCGGAGTTGAGTTTCGCGCTCGACGTCGAGGAAGACGATGCTCTCGACGAGGTCGAGGCACGTCTCAGCTGAGCCCTACCCGGGGCCTGTTCGTACTGCTCGACACCGATCGCCGAGCGCTGTCGCTGCACGCCCTGGAGCTGGCCGGAATGCTGCCCGACGAAGCGTCGGAAATTCGCATGGTCGCCCTCGCTCCCGGTGCCTCGGGCGGCCTCGATGGAGTCGTGCCGGTATTGGCACCCTCGCCGCGTAGCCTTGCGGCCAAGCTGCAACTCCGGCGCGAAGCCAAGTGGGCCGACGTCGTTGTGTACTTCGGCGCTGAAACCGCATCAGCGGCTGGTCGGATCGCCACATCCAAGGGAGCTGCGACTGTGGTGCTCTGCAACGAGGCGCCTCGAGGCGCTGCACAGCGGCGAGCGGTCGCAGATGCCGATGTCGTGCTGCACGACGGCTGCGATGCCCCGGTTGAGCAATCGCGAGCTGTGTTCACGGGCACGGATCCGAACAGGGCCGCCGAGCTGGCCACGTGGTCAGTCGAGTCGCAGTGGAGGGATCTGTTTGCCGAGCTGGCGCCACCCAGCTGAGAGCGATCCGCAGCTGAGGAGCCGTTGGGGCATCCCGGATGGCCGGTTCTCCCGCAGGCGACCACCGTGGGTACCGTTGAGTTGGTGGGAAGCTCTCGTGTGAGTCTGTGTGTGGCGTCGGCCGCTGCGATGGTGATCGCACTCTCTGCGTGCATCCCCCAGAACCGAGACAACCTCAGCGAGCCCGGCGTGGACGATTCCACAGCGGGACCACCGGTGTTTCCCGAAACCGGTGAGGTGCCACCGGAGTTGCTGATCGAAGGACTCGTCTACGACTTCACCAATGCAGACGTGGATCTGGACCTGTGGGTTCCTCCCACGGCCGAAGCACGTTGTGCGGCGGAGAAGATCGTGGAGAACCACGGCAAACGCCTCTCAGACGTGGGATACGAGCCGGCACGAACCGGAGCGGCACTGAACGACGTGGCGCTGCGTCCTGAGGAACGGCAGTCGATCTCGGCATTGTTCAGGAGCTGCATCAACACCGCCGAGATGCTCGCCTCGCTGTTCATCGGGGGCGGTCACATGACCTCCGAAGAGGCCCAGTGCATGGCCGATGGTCTCGACACAGCAGGGGTCAGCGAGGAGATCATCGACAACTGGGTCCTCGGTGCCTCATTCGATCCGATCGGCGAGGAAGGCACACTCGCGGGCGTCATGCTCGAGTACACGAAGGTGTGTCTGCCGGACTCCGCCTTCACGTGGTTCGGGAT
>JBPCTP010000178.1:0-7746 GCA_051011615.1 Microthrixaceae bacterium
GCTCTGGGAACACCGGTGTTGGTGACTCGCGACACCACCGAGCGCACCGAAGGCCTCGAGGCGGGCACCCTCGCCCTGGTCGGCACCGAGTCGGCAGCCATTGCCCGCGCGGCCCACGAGCTTCTGACGGACCCACGGGCGCACGATGCGATGGCGTTCGCCGCCAATCCCTACGGCGACGGCAAGGCGGCCCCGCGCGTGGTGGCGGCGCTTGAGAACCTCGCCGGCAGGGCGCCTGATCCTGCGCGCTACGGATCAGGGTTCAACCGGATCAAGGTGCTTCGCGCCGGTGGATATCCCGGAACATCGCCGGTCACCGCCGAGGACGCAGCCCCGCTGGAGGAGTCCCGATGACCGGTGACATGCCGGGGTGGGAGGCCGTCGTGTTCACGATCGCCTTCATCGTGATCGTCGTGAACCTGGTTTGGAACCTGTGGCTGTTCGTATGGTCGCGCCGCTACACAGCTGGCGGACCCGACACATCCGCAGACGAGTCGGAGTTCACCTGGATCTTCCTGGTGCCGGCGCTCAACGAAGAAGTGACGATCGCCGACAGTGTCGAGCGGCTGCTGTCGGTGCGCTGCACAAAGCGCCACATAGTCGTGGTGGACGACGGATCGACCGACTCGACTCCTCAGGTACTCGCCGGCATCAGCCACCCCGAGCTGACGGTCATCCGTCGCGAGCCTCCGGACGCGCAGCTGGGCAAGGCCGACGTTCTCAATGACGCCTGGTCGCGGCTTTCCTCGGCACTGCCCGACCTGGACCGCTCGCGGACAATCGTCTGTGTCGTGGACGCGGACGGTCGGCTGTCCGCGGATGCGCCCAGCCACGTTGCCGACTGGTTCGCGGACCCAGAGGTCGGCGGTGCCCAGGTCCGCGTGCGCATCTACAACCGCCATCACCCGCTCACGTGGGCCCAGGACGTGGAGTTCGGCGTCTACGGAATGCTGTACCAGGCCGGACGCGCCAGCCTCGGCACCGCAGGGATGGGCGGGAACGGTCAGTTCAACCGCCTCTCGGCGCTCGATGATCTGGCCCAGCGCGATCGCGTGAGCGCGGACGGGCCCTGGCACGACAAACTCACCGAGGACCAGGATCTGGGTCTGCGTCTGCTGGAAGCGGGATGGCGTTGCGGGCACGACAATCGCACCCAGGTCGACCAGCAGGGCCTGAGCAACGTCCGTCGCCTGTTCCGCCAGAGGGTGCGTTGGGCCCAGGGGAACCTCCAGGCGATGCGCCACATTCGCCGGATCCCGCACATGGCCTTCTCGCGTCGCGCCCGAACCGACCTGTTCCTGTATCTGATGCAGCCGGTCATGCTGGCCATCGTGGGAATCGCAGTCCTCGCCGCCCTCGTGGCCTGGGCGTTGCGGGAGGTCGACTTCCTTCCCGATCACCTCTGGACGATTGCGGTCTTCTATGTGTTCGGCTTCGGTGGGGTGATACTCGGCTGCATCAGGCGCACAGGCACCGGACCCAAGGCATGGCTCTGGGGGTGGGTGGTCGCAATGGTGTACGCGGCCTACACCTGGATGCTGTTTCCGGTGATGTTCGGCGCGCTGTACCGCATGATTCGATCACGCACGGCCTGGGCCAAGACGGACCGTGAACCGATCACCGAATCGGCCACGGAGCCTTCGGTGGCCTGATCAGTCGGTAGTCCTGCTGCCTGTGGGTGCCAGAGCAGACAGGGTCGCCCATCCGTTTGTGAACGCCACCAGGTCATCGGTGGGTGCAGCCGAACCGGAACAGTCGACAGCACTTATGTCGCCGTCGGTTCCCGACACCGGCACCTCGACCAGACCCTGGATGGAGCCATCGACACAGGTGGGTACGTTGAGGCTCGCCACGGTGTCGGTGCCCAGCTCACCGGAGCGGACGGCGTCGATGTTGTCGTCCAGCCATTCCATGACCAGCCCCACTGCTGAGGGGAAGTCGGGTGGATCACCGAAACCCTGACTGGTCGCGAGGGCAGGCACACCGAGCTGGGCAGCTTGGCGGGCCGCGCCGACGGTGCCCGAGATGTCGACCACCTGTGCGATGTTCTGACCGTCGTTGATGCCCGAGATCACGAGGTCCACATCCAACCCCTCCTGGTCGAGTGCATAGATGACGGAGTCGGCAGGAAATCCGTTCACGGCGGTGGCCTCGAAGCCCGAGGCTGTTGTTGCCTCTGTGGCCTCGAGTACTCCGCCGGTGGTCTTGCCACCCGAGCCGGACTTGTTGACGTCCGGCGCCACGACGATCACCTCGACGTCGTCGCGCGCCGAGAGTGCCTCCACCAGTGCGTCCATCCCCTCGGCATCCACGCCGTCGTCGTTGGTCACCATGACGGTGATCGGTTCCGCAGGCGCCTGGGCCGCCTCTGCATCATCCTCGGTCGTCGAACTGCTGGACGTGGTGCCCTCGTCGGAGTCGTCGGCACCGGTGTCGGAGGAGTCGTCAGAGCATGCGGCTCCGAGCAGCATGACGGCAAACAGGATGGCGAGCAGCTTCTTCACGAGCAGAACGGTAGCCCGCGGGGGCCTCAGCGGAGGTCGATCGGTCCGTCGGCACCCCTGGAGGCGTCGGCACGGGCCTTCACCCTCTTCGAGGACGCCGAAGCCCGATCTTCCAGTCCACCCAGTGCGACGGTGGCCACACCGGTCAGCACCAAGGTGACCAACACCACGAAGCACGCGTTCCAGAACGGCTCGAGGCCCAGATCGTTGGCCCACTGCCTGCCGAGAATGGTTGCGGGCAGGTGCCACAGGTAGATGGTGAGCAGGCGCTTGTTGAGGTAGCGGATGAAAGGACCGATCGCACGCAAGCCCATCAGGGCTTCGAGTTGGTTCCTCAACAGCAACCCGACCGCCAGCCATGCCGCACCCAATCCCGCCATCGAGATGCCCAACTTGCTTGGCGACGTCAGAAGGTCGAGCTGGAGCAGCAACGCCACAGCGACCACCGCCGCTGCGAAGCCGAGCACCGCCGTCGTGATCAGTGCGCGCTTCGAGGGCATCCGACAGTTGTCCTCGGCCCAGATCATGCCGGCCAGCCAGGCCAACAGGTACGCACCGGACACACCCCACGGCATGTAGCTGTCCGGCCCCAGCGTGGCCACCACGACTATGACCGAGACGATGGCAAGGGTGCCGATGCGGGACCATCTGATCAGCCGCAGGAACACGCCGGACAGCGCCGTGAAGAGCAGGAAGGTCCAGACGTACCAGAGGTGTTCCGTGGTTCCCGGAATGGCGCCGGTCAGCTTCATTGTGACGGCGAAGGCCAGATAGAGCCCCGTGGGCATGGCGAGGCGCTTGAACCGCCCGACGAACACCGTCTTCCAATCGCGGGTGGCGAGGCTGCGACCCACGAGCAGACCGGAGGCGAAGAACATCACCGGCAGGGATTCGAACCACTTCATCCAGGCCCAGGGCAACGCGTGATTGATGACCACGCGGCCGACGGCGACCGTGCGCATGACGTCGACGAACGCAAGCCGGCTCAGCGCTACTTCCGGCTCCATGGGCGCGACCTGTTGCTGGTCTTCAGCGTTGGTCGGTTGCCCCGCTTCGCCCGCAGCCATCTCGCCACGGTGTCACTGCGCCACTCAGGGTGTCAACCCACCACCCGATTGGCTCCGAAACCGGGCACATCTGCCCAGTGCGGACCGGTGGAGGAGTCAGATCTCGAGCGAATCCAGGTCGTTCGGTGCCAGAACGGTTCCATCAAAATGTTGCCGGGCGATCCCAATCCACTCCGCCTCGTCCCCCGGAGCAGGCGAAGGCACCATGTGGACGAGCACCAGCGTGCCCACCTCAGCTTCTGCGGCCGTCTGCGCCGCCTGCACGACTGTGGAGTGGTAGTCGGTCACGTCCTGGAGTCGCTGCAACGGGATCTGGCGGATGATGTCTTCGCGAATGACCGTCTGCACATACACATCCGCACCCGCCACCAACGACGAGAGCCCAACACATGGCACCGTGTCGCCGGCGATCACGACACTGCCGCCATCGTGTTCGACCCGGTAGCCGCAGGTGGGATGCACGGGTCGGTGTTCAGTCGGCGCCGCGGTGACCGTGACCCCGGCTGAATCGAGGACCTGGTGTTCGACCGGACCAGCTTCCAGCTCTGCGACCAGTACCCCGGGGTCCCAGTTGAGATCGTCGTGGTGTGCCAGTCGCCAACCGATGTCGCTCGAGAGCGCCTCGACGGTCCGCTCGGCGAAGGTCGCCGTGCCGGGCGGTCCGACGACGTGCAGCGGTGCGTCGACCGGCGAGGTGACCCACCTGGTCGTGACCACGTCGTTGAAGTCCGTGACGTGGTCGCTGTGCAGGTGGGTCAGCAGCTGCATGTGGATCAACGCCGGAGTAGGGATGCCCGCTGCCGCCAGCCGCATCAACACGCCACGCCCGCAATCGAACAGGAGGTTCAACCCGCCCGCCTGCACCAGCGTGGCGGGCCCGGCCCGCGACGCGTCCGGGATGGGTGAGCCGGTTCCCAGGAAGGTTAACTTCATTGGATGATTCTGCCTCAGGCGGTGAGCGCTCCGGCGAAGATCTGCCATGCGAGCAGGGACTTCGCCCCGAGGCTGAGCACCAGGTAGGCCTTCTCGCCGAAGCCGTAGTCGCTCCACCGGCCAACTCCGCGGTACTGCAGCCACTGGTTGAGTCCGAAGCTGAAGAAGAACAGGAACTGGGCGACGATGATTCCGTAGACGAACCCGGGTACTACCTCGGCTCCGATCACGTTGATCGCAATGGCGACCCACGGAGCCAGGCCGACGATCGTGCCCATCCAGAACGGCACCATGGTCGTGCGATCCCGTCCTGGAGGGTTCATCCGCTCCTGGAGCCAACCGAAGAGGATCATTCCCACGTTGGCCCCGGCGACGGCGATCACAGCCGTGATGTCCGTGACTCCCGAGAACATGCCGATGAGGATCACCATCAGGGTGGCGCTGAAGCTGTACTCGACCCAACGGAAACGGTTGATCCCGTCGCGGAGGTCGCTTTCATAGATCTTTCGGCCAACCGTCGCAGTGATCAGATGGTCGATGCCTGCGAACGCCAGGAACACGGCCACGGCGAGGCCGATTCGCAAATCGAAGAGAGTTTCGGGCGCGGGCACCGCCGTGCCGGGTGGCCCGGTCGGAAACGTGGATGTGACTGCGATCGAGAAGCTGGTTGCCAGCACCAGGACCAGCACGGCCTGCCCGAGGTGCGCCACGGTCAGTCCGAGGTTCCAGACGCGCAGATTCCCGAGTCGCGCGTCATTGATTCCTGTTGCTATTTGGTTATCGCTGTTCACCTGAACCTCTTCGTCAGAATCGATTGTTGTGGATGCAGCCGATCTACACCGGCATTTCAATGGTCTCGCCACGGCGTGCCGGCACGCGTTCGCCCGGCAGGATCACGCCCGTGAGGTTGAGCGGATCGGCGGCGCTGAGGGTCACGGTGCGCTCGGAGTCCTCGAGTCGACGAATGGCCTTGAGCCCCTCGACCGCGTCGCGATGGGCGAACTGTTCACCGCTGAAACCGTTCACGAATCGCCCTCCGCGCACCTGGCCACGGTCTTCCATGCGACGAAGCGCCCATTGGATCTCCCGCCACCGCATCGCCGCGCCCTCATGGGCGGCGATGTCGTAGAACACCACCCCCCACCGGACCAGGAGCTGTTCGGCAAGGGCTTCCGCCAGCTCGTCGCGGTCGGTGGTTTCGCCGGCCGCCGGCACCCTCGACCACCGGCCCGCCGCCTTGCCGGTGACACGACCCCCACGGCGCAGGCGACTCATACGGGGCGCGTTCTTTCGACGGGGCCGCTCCCCGAGCGACAGCGCCCGGATCGCAGCGAAACCGTCGCTGCTGAGCAACCCGCGTGCTGCTGCCTGCCAGAGTGCATCCTCGATCTCGGCCGGCATGCGGCCCGTGAGCTCCGCCAGCTCGCCCGCGAAGCACGCACCCCGGGAATCGATGGCCTCCAGAATCTCGGTGACTGCTCCGGCAGCGGGCGATTCCGGTTGCTCGGCGCCGCGAACGGCCTCAACCATCCATTCGAGGTCCTCCCGGAACACCAACGACACCGGGGTCGCCCTCGATGGGCCTGATCCTCGCTGCTCGGGGTCCGCGAGCTGTGGTGGCGTGAGGCGCAACCAGCACAGCTCACCCGCCATGCACAGTTCGTCGAGCCACCGTTGGTCGTAGTCGGACACCCTCGCCGCGAGTACGTCCGGTTCCCATGCAGCAAGCGAGGCCGAGGCACCCTGGAGTTGGCCGAGCACAACGGACAGTCCGGCGGGACCGGACACCTGGGAACCCGGCGCCACGTGTTGCCAACGAAGCAGGAAGCGCATGAACCGCTCTGCGGACACCGGCTCGACCTCGCGACGGCGCCGGCCGCGCGAGTAACTGTGCATGCGGCTGAGCAGTCGACGTGAACACCACTGGGGCTCCGGCAGGTCTGCTTCGGTGAAGCTGCCCTGGATGGCGAAACCGGTGCCCTCGAGCGTGGCCAGTCCGATCTGCATCGTGGATTCGCGCAGCCCGGTCAGCTGGGCAAGTTCTGGGGCCGTGACCGGGCTGTACATCTCGAGGTGACCGCGGACGAGCTCGACCGTCGCGTCGTCTACCTGCTGCGCATCGGCTGCCACATCTGCGACGATGCCGGCGCCGTTGAACAGTGCTCCCACGACCGCCGCCGACTCGGCGGTGTGCCAGCACTCGGTGCTCGTGGTACAGCTTGCCGCTCGGCCGCGGGCTCGCAGTTCTTCGAACAGGTCACGCCAGTCCTCGCGTGCCCGCGTCAGCACCAGTGCGGAGAGAACGTCATGTAGTTCGTCGGCAGTGCTGGGCACCGGGTCGGTCTCGGCGCGGACCTGCTCGATCGCCTCGGGCAACAGCCTGCCCAGCTCGGTGGGATCTACCGGAAGCCCACGACGGATCGGCACGGCATTGGTCCGGCGATCGATGGCCTCACCGTCGTCGAGGAATGCGTACGGCCGCGCGGTGAGGATCTCGTGGGCGAGCACGGAGGGCTCTGTGGTGTCGCGGAAGTGGACCGTGACCTCCCCGTCGCCGATGCGCCGCCACAGGTCGATGAGGCCGTCGACGTCGAGCGGTTCGGTGAGCGAGTCGTGAACGGTCTGGGCGACTATCGGATGCTCGGGCACCTCGATGGGGCCCGTGATGTTCTCCTGGCAGGCCGCAGCACCGGGAAACAGGGCGGCCATGAGGTCATCCGATTCCATGCGCTGGATCGGCGGCGGGTTCTTCCGACCGCCGCGGAATCGCAACACGATCAGCGCCCGATTGAGATTCCAACGCCAGCGCGACAGGAAGATCGGTTGATCCAGAACCGCCTGCGTGAGGGTCTCGCGGATGTTGGTTGGATTGATGAAACGAACGACGTCGTCGAGCGGGAAACTGTGGTGTGGACCCAGCGATATCACGACGGTGTCATCATCGGCCGAGGCCTGGAGTTCGAAGTTGAAGCTGCGGCAGAACTTCTTGCGCAGGGCGTACCCCATAGCGCGGTTCACGCGACCACCCCAGGGTGAGTGGATCACCAGCTGCATGCCGCCGGTCTCATCGAAGAAGCGCTCGAACACGAGGGCGGTCTGGGTGGGCAGCAGCCCGAGAGTTGCCCTGCCTGCGCCAAGGTAGGACACGATGGTCTCCGCCGCTTCGACCTCGATGCCGCAGCGTTCGGTCAGCCACGTCACTGCACGCCCGGGATCGGCGGCGTGCAGCAGTTCATCCACAC
>JBPCTP010000179.1:0-3684 GCA_051011615.1 Microthrixaceae bacterium
GGATCGGCCGCACCACGGATCGTGCAGCAAGCAGCATCACGGCGGCCCCCGCCGCCAGGGCGACAGCCCCAACCCACGCAAGCCGGGTCTCATCGAGTGGACCGGGGGCGATGTAGTTGCCGAGTGACACCGCCAACAGTGGGATCCCGCTGCCGAGCAACCAGGCAAGCATGAGACGAGGACCCACGTCCCACCGGGTCTCTGGAAGCTCCGCATGGCGCAACGCGAGGGCGAACAGCGGCCTGAAGTGGCCTTCGAGCAGCAGGTAGAGCAGCGTGCACGTGACGATCCCGGCGAGCGCGATCCCCACCGAGATACGCGAAAGGTCCGTATTGATGAGCCCGAACAGGATCGCCCCCGCGAACCAGCTCACGAGCGCCGTTGCAGTCTCCATTGCCGGCAGGCTGAACAGCAGCCGCCGTTCGCGTACCGACGGTGGGCGGTCCTCGGCGACCCAGGAAACGGCTCTGCGAAGCAGCGCTGCGTTCACCGGCAGCCCCACCAGGAACATCGCGCCGAGGAAGATGCTGAACACCCAGACGTTGAGGGAACGTTGTTCGAGCGCCTCCTCGGCCGCGGCCGGGAACAGGTAGCGGAAGTACAGGCCTACGAGCAGTGCCCCCAGGCCGTTGGCGGCTATCTGGATCCGCACCATCCCCCGCACGGCGGAGCGCGCCCGAACGAGCGGCTCGTCCGGCCCGTCGGGGAGTGCGGTCAACTCAGCCTGCCGGGTCGAGGCCCACCGGGCACGAGACACCGGTGCCGCCGAGGCCGCAGTAGCCACCCGGGTTCTTCGACAGGTACTGCTGGTGATCCGGTTCCGCGTAGAAGAAGTCGGCGGCCGGAGCTATCTCGGTGGTGATCTCTCCATGGCCCGCTGTGGCAAGACGCTGGGCATAGGCATCCCGTGAGCGATTCGCTGCCTCCAGCTGGGCGTCGTCGGTCGTGTAGATCGCCGATCGGTACTGGGTGCCCGAGTCGTTGCCCTGTCGCATCCCCTGGGTCGGGTCATGGCCTTCCCAGAACGCGCCCAGCAGTTCCTCGTAGGAGACAACGGAGGGGTCGAACACAACCAGCACCGCCTCGGTGTGGTTGGTGCGACCGGAACAGACCTCGCGATAGGTCGGGTTCGGGGTCGCTCCACCGGCGTAGCCGACGGCGGTGCTGTACACGCCCGGTGTCTGCCAGAAGATCCGTTCCGCTCCCCAGAAGCAACCCATGGCGAACACCGCCGTGGCCATGCCGTCGGGCCAAGGGCCCTCGAGTGGCGCACCGTTGGCGTGGTGGGTGGCGGGTACGGGCATGCGTTCAGCGCGCCCGGGCAGGGTCTTGGCGGGATCGAGCAGCTCGGCGTTGGAGCCTGAAAGGAAGGAGAAGGCCATGTATCGAGCCTACGCCTCGCATCGTGCACTGGGGATTCGACCCATGGGCAAACCGGCGCTCAGGCTGGCCGCGAACAACGAGCGGTGACAGTCTTGGCCCATGGCGGTACGGGGAGAACGTCGCGAGCTGGCGGCTGAGGAAATCGATCGGCTTCGTGCCAAGCTTCGAATGGCTGATGCCGATGTGCGAACCAAGGCGGTGGCAGAGCTGCAGTCCTGGCAGGGGGCGCGTCTTGGCCCAGGCGCAGGGCTGTGTGCGCTAAGGGCTGCGACTGTTGGTTATCCGTGGGTCGATGCGGTGCCGGCGGATCCCGGTGAGCTGTTGGTGCAGTTGCTGTGGCGTGATCCCGGCGATGTGACGGTGGCGGAGCTGGAACGGGCCTACGTGTTCTGTGCCGAGCGGGCTCGACGGTCGATCCTTCGCACACTTGCGTTGCGACGCGATGTCGAGTCACTCGATGCGGTTCTGCACCTGATGGGCCTCGACGGTCCGGTGGACCTGTTGCCCGTGCCGACTGAGGACCTGCTTCGCCCGCTGCTCGACGTGGTCGGTGTGGAACGCCTCGTGCCGGTACTTGTGTCTGCCGCATGGCGACGCGGTTGGGTGCCGGTGGTCGCGGACATGCTCGGCGAGATGGTGCAACGGGGCCTGCTCGACGGTGCCGCGACCGAGGACCTGTGCGAGGGTCTGTCGCCGCTGCTTCTGGCACTCGTGGATACCTGCGACCGAGCCGCGACAATGGCAGACAGCGGCGCGTTGGCGAGGGTCGACCGTGAACGGCTGGCGGTTGTCGTGCCGCTGTTCGGCAGCCTGGCCTCGGACGAAGCCGTGGTTGTGCTGCGGCGGGTTCTGGCCTGTGTCGATCCAAGGGTCGGGGCATCGGCTGCGGTGGCCCTGGCCGGTCGGGGTGAGGTGGTCGGCGAGGACCGCATCGCGCTGATCGCGCGTGATCCCGAAGCCCGCCGGGTGCTGTTGGCAGGACTCGCAAGGCTGGGTCGCGGATTCGAGTTGCCCGATGAGTTGCGCTCGGAGGTGGCGATCGCCGAAGCGGAAGTGGTCTCCTACCTTGCTGGTCGTACCCAGCTCGGAGCACCTCCCGACGACCTCGAACATCGCGGCGTGTTCGCCACGCCACTTGAGTGGGGACGGGGCTTGACCCACCTGTTCGCCTTCCGAGTGCGCCCACCGCACTGGTCGGCGTCACGCGGTTGGATGCTGGTGGCGGCCGGACCGTTCGACGCCTCGATGGAGTTCATGCCACAGCGCAGCGAGGGCTTCGAGGTCTGTTCGCTGTATGAACCCGAGGACGGCGACGAGATTTCCCGCCATCTGCTGCAGATCAGCCGGGCGGTGGTCGCCGCTCGCAGCCAGGACGAGGCGGCCTAGGTCGAGTCCACCCGCCTTGGTCTGACCTGATGCGTGGTCAGTACGAGGTGACTGCGCGACCGACCTTGTCTAGGCCCTGCAGCAGGCCGGGTCGCCGAGCCACCTGCTGGTAGATGCGCTCGGACACCTCGGAGTCGTCCCGCCCGTCCAGCGCGTCTCCGTAGGAGGTCGAGAAGTTCTGGGTGATCCGCTGCAATGCTGCGTTCTCCTCGGCCGAGGGTGGAGCATCCGGCAGGTCGGTCGGTAGTTCTTCGAGCTCACCGGTGTCGAACCAGATGAACCGGTTGTCGAGATCCACGTCTAGTTCGACCTCGCCCAGGTTCTCCGTGTCGCCGTCGGTGCCCTCGGGTGCTTCGTCGAGATCCCACGGGAGAGTGAAGCGCACCATCCTCGGGCCTCCGAAGGGACTCGGCAGTGGCCCCCGCTCGGCCGTGCGGGCGCGCTGCCACAGATCATCCACCTCGTCGTTCTGAAGGCGACCGTGGGCTTCGGAGAGGGTCACGGCAAGGCCGTGCATCCGCGGACACGACCAGAAGTCGATCTCGCCCTGGGATCCCCGATCGAGCTGCGAGCCGCAGTGTGGGCACGCGGGCATGGTCACGTCGTTCATTGGAATGTCAGCTGAAGGCGTCACGTCCGACCACGGTACCGAGGCCGAGGTGCATTCCGGCCAAGGTTCTTGGGCACGCACCTAGTTCTGAAGCACTTTCAGTGTTGGTGTGACTTCTGTTACCTTTCAACAACCGCACAGGCGATGCGGTCAATCGGGCGGCACCGCCGGATCGGTTGCACAGTTGGGTCTGGCTGACCCGGAGGGCGAATCAGATGGGCAAGTTCCGCGGGTTTCCGTTGGCGTTCGGCGCAATGATCGCACTGGCAGGCTTGGTTGCCGCCGGTTGCACGACCACTCCAAGT
>JBPCTP010000180.1:0-9638 GCA_051011615.1 Microthrixaceae bacterium
TCACCGTCGAACATCCACGGTGTCACAACCGTGATCGCAGGCAACTGTGGCTTCACCCTTGCACCTGTGATCGAGGGCGACGGCGAGTACACCGCACGAATGATGGCGAAGGTCGAGGGCATGCCACTGCCGGCGCTCGCCGAAGGTGTCGACTGGTCCTGGACGTCCATGGAGGGATACCTCGACCGGCTGGACGGCAACCTCGGCGTGAACGCCGCTTTCCTCGTGGGCCACTGCGCCTTGCGCCGCAAGGTGATGGGCCCCGACTCGGTCGGCAACGAGGCAACCCCCGAGCAGGTCGCAGAGATGAAGCAGATACTCGCGCAGAGCATCGAGGCCGGCGCTCTCGGATTCTCCACGACCCGTGCGCGCACGCATTCCGACGGCGACGGCGAACCGGTGGCATCGAGATGGGCCACCGAGGAAGAACTCCTGGAGCTCGCCTCGGTCGTCGCGGAGCACGAGGGCACCACGCTCGAATTTGCGTCCGACGGCTGCTTGGACGGCTTCGAGGATGATGAGGTCGATTTCATGATCCGCTTCTCCCGCACGGGCGAGCGGCCCCTCAACTGGAACGTGCTGACCGTCGACAGCCACGCCCCGGAGCGGTACCGCAACCAGCTCGCTGCCATGGACCGCTGTGCCGAGGAAGGCGCTCGCGTCGTGGCGCTCACCATGCCGGTGATCGTGCCCATGAACATGAGCTTCCTCAACTACTGCGCGCTGAACATGATGCCGGACTGGGGCGACATTCTCGGCTTGCCGGTGCCCGAACGGATCGAGAAGCTGAAGGATCCCGAGGTGCGTCGCTTCATGCAGCAACGTGCTGCCAGCCCCGACGCAGGGGTGTTCGCCCGCCTCACGGGCTGGGACATCTACGTGATCGGCGACACCTATTCGGAGGCCAACGAGGGCCTCAGCGGCCGGCGTGTGGGCGACATCGCGGCCGAGCGCGGCGACGACAACCCGTTCGACACGCTGCTCGACATCGTGATCGAGGACGACCTCCGAACGATCCTGTGGCCGGGTGCCACCGACAACGACGACGAGTCATGGGAACTGCGTCGCCGAGCATGGGAGCACGACTCCGTGATGCTCGGGGGCTCCGACGCCGGCGCCCACCTCGACCGAATGCAGGGATCCGGCTATCCGACCCGATTCATCGGCGACTGCCTGCGCGGCCGCAAGCTCGTGCCACTGGAACGGGCGGTACAGATGCTCACCCAGGTGCCGGCGGATCTGTTCGGCCTGCGCGATCGCGGCACGATCGCCGAGGGCCACGTTGCGGATCTCGTGGTGTTCGACCCGGAGACGATCGACTCCGAGATGCTGACCCTGGTGGAGGACCTTCCGGGCGGATGTGGACGGCTTCATGCGGGCTCGACCGGAATCAAGCACGTCCTGGTGTCGGGAATCGAGACCGTCACCGACAGCCAACCCACGGGGGCCACGCCCGGTTCGATCGTCCGGTCGGGTCGGGACACCTATACCGTCGCCGTCGGCTGACTCCGCTGCACAGGCCCTCGGCAGGCGACTAGGAGCGAGCGGTCGCCCGCCGGATGATGGTGGGAGCGAACAGCGTGAACAACAGCAACGCGAGCGCGGCCAGGCCTATGGGCACAACGGCATCTCCACGTCCCGTGTAGACCGGGATCAGTACGAACACCGACAGCACGGCAGTCCACGCCCACATGATCAACACTGCGCGCCGGTGGCCGTGACCGAGGTCCATGAGACGGTGGTGCATGTGCTCCTTGTCCGCCGTTGCTACTCCCTTGCGTTTCGTTGCCCGCCGCAGGATCGCGAACAGCGTGTCGAGCAGCGGCACGGCCAGGATGATCAGGGGCAACACCAGCGGGGCGAAGAAGAACCACGACTGGCCCGAGAAGGGGTCGTCTGACTGGCCACCAACGGCAACGGTGGAGGAAGCCAGCAGCACACCGAGCATCAGGGCACCGCTGTCGCCCATGAAGATGCTCGCCGGGTTGAAGTTGAAGGGAAGGAATCCGATGCAGGCGCCTGCGGTGGCGATGGCCACCAGCAGTCCGACGTTTGATGGATCCACCACACCTTCGCCGAGAAGCGCCCACCCGTAGAGGAAGAAGGCTCCGGACGCGATCGCGACGATGCCTGCCGCCAAACCGTCCAGGCCGTCGATGAGGTTCACGAGGTTCGCCATGCCAACAACCCACACGACGGTGACCAGGGCCGAGAGGTCCGGCGGCAGGACGGTGAAGCCGATGAAAGGCACGCGGAAGTAGATGATGGTCAGTCCGACCAGTGTCAACATCGAACCGGACAGCACCATGCCCGCGACCTTCGCCGGCGGGGAGATGTCACGCAGGTCGTCGACGAGACCGGTCAACCACATGACCACCGCTGCGGCTGCGACTCCGACCACGTTGCCGGGTGTGGAGAAGACGGGATCCAGCTCGGGGATGAACCAGGCCACGATGAACGCGGCCAGCACCCCGATGAGCAGGGCCGTGCCCCCGAGCAGCGGGGTGGCGTGGGCATGCACGCTGCGATCGCTCGGATGCGCCATTGCGTCCGCACGACGGGACAGCACACGCAGCGGCGGCACCGACAACGCGGTGGCGACCACTGCGACCGCCATGACGATGAGGTAGCTGTCCACGGCCCAACGCTACCGATGAGGCCGATGCGCCCGAGGCACCGCAGGGGTGCCCGGCTTGGCGCCCGGCGTCACGGGTATGGCGTGAAACCGCTGCAGAGGGCGGCGACCTCGGATCGCACGGCCGCCAGGTTCGACTCGTCGCCAGGATCCCGCAGCACCCGTGCAACGAGGTCGGCGATCGCAACCATCTCCGTCTCGGTCATGCCCTGCGTGGTGACCGACGGCGTGCCGATCCGCAGTCCGGAGGTGACGAAAGGGCTGCGGGGGTCATCGGGCACTGTGTTCTTGTTGAGCGTAATACCCGCTGCATCCAGCGCGATCTGCGCGTCCTTGCCGGTGAGTTCTGAATCGAATGGACGTAGGTCGATCAGCAACAGGTGGTTGTCCGTGCCACCGGAGACAAGCCGGAAACCGTGTTCGCCGAGTGAACCTGCGAGTGCCCTGGCGTTCGCCACGATCTGGTGTGCGTACTCCTTGAAGCTCGGATCCGCTGCCTCGCGGAACGCAACTGCCTTTCCGGCGATGACGTGCTCCAGTGGTCCGCCTTGCAAGCCCGGGAAGATGGCCTTGTCGATCGCCTTCGCGTGCTCCTCGGTGCTGAGGATGCAACCGCCGCGCGGGCCGCGCAGTGTCTTGTGGGTTGTGAAGGTGACGACATCGGCCAGGCCGACGGGGTTCGGATGGGCACCGCCGGCGATCAGTCCGGCTATGTGGGCGGCATCGAACATGAACAGTGCACCGACCTCGTCACAGATCTCGCGGACGGGTGCAGGGTCGATCTCTCGCGCATAGGCGGTCGCACCGGCCACGATCATCTTCGGGCGGTGCTTCAGTGCGAGGTCGCGGAGCTGGTCGAGATCTATCCGCTCGTCGGATGCAGTGAGGCCGTAGCTCACGAAGTCGTAGTAGATCCCGGAGATGTTCACCGGCGAACCGTGGGTGAGGTGCCCGCCGTGGTCCAGCGACAGGCCGAGCACCGTGTCACCCGGATCCAGCAGCGCAAGGTACACACCCAGGTTCGCGTTGGCGCCGGAGTGCGGCTGCACGTTGGCGTGCTCGGCACCGAAGAGGGCACAGACCCGCTGACGGGCGAGATCCTCTGCCTCGTCCACGTACTCGTTGCCGCCGTAGTACCGCTTGCCCGGGTAGCCCTCGGAGTACTTGTTGGTCAGCACCGAACCCACCGCATCCATAACGGCGGGAGAGGTGAAGTTCTCCGAGGCGATGAGCTGCACCCCTGTGTTCTGGCGCTCGAGCTCGCGATCGATGACGGCGAACAGCTCGTCGTCCCGTTCAGTGGGCCAGGGCATTGTGACTCCTCACATCTCGTCCAGCTTGTGGGTACGACGTGAGTGTCGCCCGCCCTCGAACTCCGCGTCCAACCAGGCGTCCAGCGCCGCCTTCGCCACCTCGGGCCCGATCAGGCGGGCGCCCATGCAGATCACGTTCGCATTGTTGTGTTGGCGGGCGAGCCGAGCCGACGTTTCGTCGTGCACGGTGCCCGAGCGCACCCCGTGCACCTTGTCTGCGGCCATGCAGATCCCGATTCCCGATCCGCACACGCATACGCCCAGCTCCGCGTCGCCACCGGCAACCGCGTTGCCGACAGCGGCGCCGAAGTCCGGGTAGTCGACGCTCTCGGGTGAGTTGGTGCCAAGGTCCAGCACATCGAAACCTCGCTCGCGCAGGTGATCGGCGAGGGCATCCTTGAGTTCGTAGCCGGCATGGTCGGCCCCCATGGCGATCGGGCTCGACTGCGACCCGGGTGGGATTGATGAGGATGCGTTCGACTGATCTGGACTCACTCGGACAGGGTACGCCAGCGCCGCGACTCGAAATACCCGCCTTCCCTGGCCACCGTGGCAGTGGGACCCGCGCTCCATCGCCAAGACGCCGAGATCCGAGGGCCGATTCGTCGGGCGGTCTTGGGAACGGAGTGCTCGAAGTCGGCCTGGCAACGCCCGCCCATGACCACGACGTCGCCCGAGGCCGGCGCCAGGTCGATCGAGGCTCCACCACCGACGGGCCTCACGAGGAACGGCCTCCGTTCTCCCAGCACCAGGATCACGACTATCGAGTCGGTGAGTTCGCGCAGCTCACGGTCCGCATGGAAGGCAACCGAATCCGATCCGTCGCGGTAGTAGTTGAGACCCAGGCCTCCCAATTCACGCCCGTAGCGAGCCTCGGCCAGGGCTCGAACGTCGCCGAGAAGCGGGTGGGGGTCGCCCTCGCCGCGTCGGTACCAACGCATCAGCCTCGGATCGTCGACCTCGCGGTCCCACATCATGCGGCGACCGATCCGCCAGTCCGTCGACTCGGCCAGCACGTAGAGCAGGTCGTCGGCCCCGGCCAGCACGTTTCTCCCAACGTCCAACCAGGTTCCCGGACCGGCTTCGATCCGTTCGAAGGAGGCCGGCTGGAGGCCTGATTCGCAGGAACCGAAAAGGCTGCGTTGTAGTACTCCGCAACTGGCCATCTCCGAATCCTACACGAACATGCGTTCGACATGGAACACCTGTTCGGGTATGGCTGGTTGGTCCGCAGCTGTTGGGCGAACTCCGTGTTGGGGAACCTCAGTGTTCGGGAACCTCAGTGTTCGGGAATCTCAGTGTTCGGGTCGCAGCCGTTCGCCGAACTGTTTGGGCCGACCCCGCGGCGCACGGTTACCGTCCAGCCATGGGCATGGATGGACGAACGCCGGTGATTGTTGGCGTCGGGCAGCACACCAACCGGACCAACGAGGGTGCCGAGCCTCTCTCTCCGGTCGAGATGATGCTGGAAGCCACCGCCGCCGCGGACAAGGACAGCGGCGCGGCGTTTGCCCACCGAGCGGACGCGGTGGCAACGGTGCCGATCGTCAGCTGGAAGTACACCGATCCAGGGCGTCTGGTGGCCGAGGCCCTCGGCAATGACCGAGCAACCACCTGGTATCCGGCAATGGGAGGCAACTCGCCCCAGATGCTGCTCAACCGGCTGTGCAATTCGATCGCGGCGGGCGAGATGTCGGTCGGCCTGTTGTGCGGCGGGGAGGCCTGGCTCTCCACGGGCCGGGCGCGCAGGGCAGGCGAGGACCTCGGTTGGCCCACGCAGACCAAGGGCAAGCCGGGCTGGGGCAGCGAGGACAAGTTCTCGATGGGCCACCCCGCCGAACTGGCCCACGGGATCATCAAGCCGGTCGACACCTATCCGCTGTTCGAGACAGCGCTGATGCATGCGGCCATCGAGGAACACCCGGGCCGCGCCATGGACGACCAGCTCCGCCAGGTCGGCGAGATGTGGGCGGGCTTTTCGAGGGTCGCAGCCCACAACCCCTACGCGTGGAGTCGCAGTGAACTCACCGCGGAGCAGATCATCACGCCGACCGAGGACAACCGCTACGTCAGCTGGCCCTACACCAAACGCATGGTGTCCAACCCGAACGTCGACATGGCCAGCGCCCTCATCGTCACCAGCGTCGAAGCCGCTGAGGCAGCCGGCGTTGCGCGGGATCGCTGGGTGTTTCCCCACAGCGGCACCGACGGCAAGGACCGCATCATGAGCGAACGCAACTCCTTCGTGCGCTCACCTTCTGTCGGCGTCGCCGGGCGTCGCTGTCTGGAGCTCTCGGGAGTCACCCTCGATGACGTCTCCCACCTGGACGTCTACTCGTGCTTCCCGTCGGCGGTGCAGCTCTTCTGCCACGAGATGGGCATCGAGCCACTGGATCGCCCGCTCACGGTCTACGGCGGGCTGTCGTTCGGGGGAGGACCCTGGAACAACCCGGTGGGTCATGCCCTGGCCGCGATGGTCGGCGTGCTGCGCGATGACCCGGGAACCCTCGGGTTGGTGACAGCCAACGGCGGCAACGTGGACAAGCATGCCTTCGGGCTCCTCGGGACGGATCCACCCACCAGCGGATGGCGCCACGAGGTGCCACAGAGCGAGATCGACGCCTCGGTTGCGGGACGCACTGTGCTCACGGACTACACCGGTCCGGTGACTGTCGAGGCCTATTCGGTCGTACACGACCGCCATCGCAACCGCGAACGCCTCATCGCCTCCAACCTCACACCCGAGGGCAACCGGGTGTGGGGGGTCTCCAAGGACGCGGATCTCATGGAGACGGCGGAGTCGAGCGACCTGGTGGGCACATCCGCGCATGTCGGCGACGAGGCGTTTCTCACTGTCGCGGGCTCACCCTGACGGGATCACCGCCATGGTGATGGCTGTGACGGGTTGACCGTCAGGAACTGACCGGGCCGGGAAACCCGGTACCGGTTCGAAGGCTCAGCTGAGCGGGTGGTCGCGGAGCCGCGCGCTGAGGATGCCCATGATCCGTTCGTGTGCCTTGGGCATCTCTTCGAGCAACGCCTTGAACTGGCGTGTGTCGAAGCGAAGCAACGTCATCGGGCCGGCGGCCACGACGGTTGCCGTGCGGGGTCGATGGTCCACGAGAGCCATTTCGCCGATGGTGGAACCCTGCCCGCTGGTCGCCACGTACTCCCCGTTGGCGTAGACGTTCGCCGTGCCGTCGAGTACCACGAAGCAGTGTGTGCCGGGGTCACCCTGGTCGACCAGTACCTCGCCGTCGGGTGCGTCCATCCGCACACCGAGGTCGTCGACCCGCTTGAGTTCGGCCTCAGACATGCCTTGGAAGAACGCAATGGAGCCGAGTGCCTCGGGGTCGCTGTCGTTGCTGGGGCCCGTGCTCATGGCCGGAGGCTACCGTGCGGCCATGCAAGCCGTCATCATGCGCGAAGGCCGACTCGTCGTGGACGACTTCGACGCTCCGGAGCCGGCCATGGGCCAGGTGCTGGCCGAGGTACTGGCCTGTGGCATCTGCGGCTCGGATCTCCACACGCTCGACCACACCGAAGAGTTCGCGGAGATGTCCTCCACTGCGGCCGCAGTGGCCGACTTCCCCACCGAGACCTTCGACGCCTCCGCCGATGTGGTGATGGGACACGAATTCTGCGCCCGCATCCTCGACGTCGGCGAGAACACGGCGAACTGCTCCCCCGACGACGTCGTGGTCTCCATACCGATCGTGATGGACGCCGCAGGAATCCACCCTGTCGGGTACTCGGCGCAGTACCCCGGCGCGTATGCCGAACAGGTCGTGTTGTCGGACATGTTGTGCATGAAGGTGCCGAATGGTCTGGCGCCGGCGGAGGCCGCGCTCACCGAACCCATGGCCGTCGGCCTTCATGCGGTGGAGATGAGCAGGATCACTCCGAGACACGGGGCAGTTGTTGTCGGCTGCGGACCGGTCGGCCTCGCCGTGATCGCTGCACTTCGGCTCGCCGGTATCGAAACCATAGTCAGCGCCGATTTCTCCAGGACCCGTCGCGCTCTCGCCTCCACCATGGGAGCCACCGAGGTTGTGGACCCGGCCGAAGAACCGGCGATGGAGGCCTGGCGCCGCGTGGGCGGCAGCCGCGACCTGGTGGTGTTCGAAGCTGTAGGAGTGCCGGGAATGCTCGATGAGACCACTCGCGCCGCGCCGCGTGGCACCCAGATCGTCGTCGCAGGTGTGTGCATGCAGGCCGACACGTTCCGGCCGGCGGACGCGATCGCCCGGGAGCTCAACTACCAGTTCGTGCTCGGCTACGACCCTGAACAGTTCGGCCGAACGCTGCACCGCATCGCGGATGGGGAGATCGACGTGACGCCGATGGTCACCGGCCGCGTCGGACTCGGCGGCGTGGCCGACGCGTTCGAGGATCTACGGGACCCGGACCGCCACGCCAAGATCCTGGTGGTCCCCTGAGCCTGCGCTCACGCTGAAGTTGTCGCCGAGCCCAAAGGGTGGGGCAGGTGGGTTACTGTGACGTCCGACACTCGGGGAATCAAGGGGGATCTACCGTGTCCAGGACACTCAAGCTCATGCTCGCGCTCATCGCAGCGACAACGCTCGTGGCGGCCTCCTGTGCTGCACAGGGTGACGACGAAGGCGCCTCGGAGGAACCCAGTTCCAACGAAGACGGAAACGACGGCGGCACCGGTGGAAACAGTTCCGGAGCGGATGAGGGCAGTGCCTTCGGCGACCTCGACAACCTGTGCGGTTCAGGTGACTACACCATCGCCGAAGACGAGAACGCCGGCTCGCCCGACAAGCTCCTGCTCGGAGTGTCGAATGACCGCACATCGCAGATTCGCCCGGGGCTCAACAAGGAGATGTGGGACTCCTCCAACGCCTTCGTCAATTGGTGCAACGAACAGGGCGGCATCGGCGGGCTCGAGATAGAGATCGTGGATCTCGACGGCAAGCTTCTCGAGGTCGAGAGCGCCATGGCCAGGGCGTGCAACGGTGTATTCATGATGGTCGGCGGCGGCCAGGTGCAGGACAACCTGCAGTTCACCGGGAAGCCCGATTCCGACTTCCACCAGTGCGGGCTCGCCGAGATCCCCGGCTTCACCGTGTCGCCCGAGAAGTCCGAATCAAATGGCCAGATCCAGCCGGTACCCCATCCGGGCGACGAGATCTACTCCGGCTGGATACGCGACGCCAAGGAGCTCTATCCCGAGGAACTGGAATCGATGGTCGAGCTCTGGGGCGAGCTGCCCTCCATGGAGACCATCAAGAATCAGACGGTCGCCTCCATCGAGGCCGAGGGAGTCGAGGTCGCAGGCGACATCACCTATCCGGTGACCGGCCAGAGCGACTGGACACCGACCGCACAGCAGGTGATCGCCACCGGCGCCACCTCCATGCACTTCACCGGTGAACCCACGAATCTGGGTGCAGTCACGAAGTCCCTGCGGGAGCAGGGTTGGGATGGCCGGCTGGTGCTCGAGACCAACATGTACGACCAGACCTTCATCGACTCCGCCGGTGTGGAGAACGCCGAAGGTGCGGTCATCAAGTCCGGGTTCCACCCCTTCGAGGAAGCCGCTGACTGGCCCGCTACCCAGCAGTACATGGACATCGTCAACGAAAACGTGGATGACCCGAAGTTCGCCGTACTCGGAATGCAGAGCTTCTCGGCCTGGCTGCTGTTCACGGCCGCCGCCAACGATT
>JBPCTP010000181.1:0-2956 GCA_051011615.1 Microthrixaceae bacterium
GGATCGACTTCAACCTCGAGGCGCAGAACTGGACCCTGTCGCAGTTCATGCACGGCGAGCAAGGGGCGCTCGTCTGCACTGCGAAGATCGTCGAGACCGTGCCGTGGATCGATGCCAAGTACTACGCGTCCACCCAGGTGATGGATGAGGCCCGCCACGTCGAGGTGTTCGCCAAGTACCTCGACACGAAGCTGTCGGGCTACTACCCGGTGAACACCCACCTCAAGATGCTCCTCGACGACATCGTGCGGGACAGTCGTTGGGACATGACCTATCTCGGGATGCAGGTGATGGTGGAGGGTCTGGCACTTGCAGCATTCGGCTTCATGCACCAGATGACCACCGAACCGCTGCTCAAGAAGCTGCTCCGCTACGTCATGAGCGACGAGGCCCGCCACGTTGCGTTCGGTGTGCTGTCGCTGCAGGACTACTACGCGGAACTCTCCGACGCCGAGATCCTCGAGCGCCAGCAGTTCGCGTTCGAAGCAGCCGTGCGCATGCGAGACCGCTTCCTCCAACAGGAGGTGTGGGAGCGCATGGACGTTCCGGTGAAGGAAGCGATCGAGCTGGTGATGCGTACGCCGACGCGCGAGGTGTTCCAGATGATGTTGTTCTCCAAGATCGTGCCGAACTGCAAGAAGCTCGGACTACTCGATCGCAACGATGCATGGCTGCGTCGTCGCTTCGAGGAGATCGGTGTGATCCAGTTCGAGGACTGGGTCGACACCGGCGAGGAGTACGACACGTTCTCGATCACCGAGGAACTCCACGCCAACGGCGCTTCCAGCGCAGCCTGAGCGACTCTCCACCCGGCTCGGAGAATCCCGGCCGGTCGCCCTGCAGCGCCGCCCTACGCTGTGGTCATGGACCAGGTGGCGGAGGTGACGGTGTTGCACACTCTCCGTCTCACGGGCGTGGTCGACGAGCAACGACTCTCGAAACGAGTCGGTGTGGCTTCTGCTGAGCTCTCCCAACAACTCAGATCCCTGCAGGACGCCGGGCTCGTCAAGGCCAACACTGGCGCCCTGGCCGGTTGGTCCCTCACCCCCGACGGCCGCAACAAGGGCGCCCGCCTTCTCGCCGAAGAACTCAGGGTCACCGGCCTGCGGCCGCAGGTGGAGCAGGCCTATGAGGACTTTTCGCTGCTCAACGGCGGGGTGCTGGCGGTCTGTACCGATTGGCAGGTCCGCGCCGGTACTGATCCGATGGTCCTCAACGACCACAACGACGAGAAGTACGATGAAGCGGTGTTGGAGCGTCTCGAAGGGCTGCACTCGCGCTCGCTGGCCATGCTCCGCACACTGGCGTCGACCCTGGAGCGGTTCACGACGTACGCGCCGAGGCTTTCCAAAGCACTGGCAACGGCGCGCAACGGCGCGCTGGACTGGGTGACAAAGCCAGGAATCGACTCCTACCACACGGTGTGGTTCGAACTTCATGAAGACCTGCTTGCAACCCTCGGCCGGAACCGATCCGACGAGTCGGCGGGCAGAAACGCCAGAAACCCGGTCTGAGCCGGATGGGTGATCCCATTGGGGTGTTGCCCCACCACAGAGAACGAAACCAGGAGCCATGCGGATGACAGCACGATTCGGACGAGTGATCACGGCGATGGTCACCCCCTTCGACGACAGCGGCGAACTCGACCTCGATGCGGCGGCGGAACTCGCCCAGTTCCTCGTCGAGACCGGCAGCGACGGCCTGGTGCTTTCGGGTACCACCGGCGAGAGCCCGGCCCTGACTCCCTCGGAGGCGAGCGCCCTGTTCAGAAGGGTCCGCGAGGCCGTGTCGGTGCCGATTCTGGCGGGTGCGGGTTCGAACTCGACCCACGAGGCACTCACTCTCACCCGCGAGGCTGCCGAGACGGGGGTCGACGGCATCCTGTCGGTGACGCCCTATTACAACCGGCCCTCCCAGGAAGGGATCGTCGAGCACTTCACGAAGATCGCACAGAGCACGGACCTCCCGATCGTCCTCTATGACATCCCGGTGCGCACCGGTCGCAAGATCGACACCGAGACGCTGCTGCGCCTCGCCCGTGGCGTGGAGAACATCGTCGGTGTCAAGGATGCTGCCGGTGATCTCGTCGACACGGCCAGGTTCATGGCCGAGGCACCCGACGGATTCGAGCTCTACAGCGGCGAGGACGCGCTCACCCTGCCACTGCTGTCGGTGGGGGCAGTTGGCGTGATCTCGGTTGCTTCGCACTGGGCTGCGAACCGATTCGGCGAGATGATCGACGCGTACGGCAAGGGCGACGTGGAGACCGCGCGGCGGGTCAATGCCAGCTTGATCGAGTCCTGTCGTTTCGAGAGCCAGGCGGACTCGCCCAACCCGATTCCGACCAAGGCGATGCTGCGTGTGCTCGGCCTTCGTGTGGGTCATTGCCGGCCGCCGATGGGCGGGGAACCACCGGACCTCGAGGACCGGGCACGTGCCGTGCTCGAGGGCCTCGGCTGATGGGGGGCGACGGAAACACCCAGAAACGCCAGGGTCAGAAACGCTCCGGTGGTGGCCAGTCCAAGCGATCACGCTCTCGGGGTAATCAAGCAAAGGGCAATCAAGCAAAGGGCAATCAAGCAAAGGGCAATCAAGCAAAGGGCCATCAGTCGAACGGCGGCCGCTCCGGCGGCGAACGTGCGCAAACCCGCAAGGGCTCCGGCAGCGGGGCCAGGGGTGGGGCGGCGCCTGTGAGTGTCACCTTCCTGGGTGGACTCGGTGAGATCGGCCGCAACTGCGCCGCGATCGAACAGGACGGCCAGATCCTGCTCATCGACTGCGGACTCATGTTCCCCGACAACGACATGTTGGGTATCGACCTGGTGCTGCCCGACTTCGCATGGCTCATCGAGCGGGGCGACGACATCGTCGGTCTCGTGGCCACCCATGGCCATGAGGATCACGTCGGAGGCCTGTCGTACCTGTTGCGAGATGTGTCCTTCCCGATCTACGGGAC
>JBPCTP010000182.1:0-2649 GCA_051011615.1 Microthrixaceae bacterium
CCGTCAGCTTGTCCGTCAGCGGGACATGCGTTTCCCCACCAGCGGACAAGATCAGCACCTCATTGGTGTCATGTTCAAACCCGACACCTTCTGCGGACACATCGTTTGCCACCAGAAGGTCCGCCCCCTTGGCCACCAACTTGTCGCGAGCGTGGGCCACCACGTCGTTGGTTTCCGCCGCGAACCCAACGAGAACCTGCCCGTCAGCCTTTGAATCACCCAGCGCCGCCAGGATGTCCGCAGTGGGCTTCAGCTCCACGGTGGGGGTTCCGTCGCGCTTCTTGAGCTTGTCCTGCGCTGTGGCCACCGGTGTGAAATCGGCGACGGCTGCGGCCATCACCACCACTTCACAGCGCGGCGCCACCTCCAGCACGGCATCGTGCATCTCCCGGGCGGACTCGACTCGCACCACCTTGATCGACGCAGCGACGTCGGGCTCGGAGGTCGTGATGAGCACGACCTCGGCGCCACGAAGCGCAGCGGCGGCCGCCACGGCGTGTCCCTGCTTGCCCGAGGAACGGTTTCCCAGGAAGCGAACCGGATCGATCGCCTCGCGGGTGCCCCCGGCCGTGACGAGAACGGACATGCCGGCCATGTCCCGCGAAGCGCCGTGTGGCGCCCTGGCGGTTTCCTCGGCTCGCTCGCCGAGCCCGGCATCGCTGCTTTCGGAGGCCAACAGACGCTCTGCTGCGCGGACGATGTCCGCCGGCTCTGCCAACCTGCCTGCTCCGGAGTCCCCTCCGGCCAGGTGCCCGACCTCGGGACCCTCGAGAGTCACGCCACGTTGCAGGAGTCTCGCAACGTTGTCTCGCGTTGCCGGGTGCTCCCACATCTCGGTGTGCATGGCAGGGCACACCAGTACCGGAGCGGTCGTCGCGATGAGCACGTTGGTGAGCAGGTCGTGGGAGTAGCCCGATGCGTACGCGGAGACGAGCCGTGCCGTCGCCGGTGCAACCACCACGAGGTCGGCCTCCTGGCCCAGCCTCGTATGGGCGATCGGCGTGGCTGCATCGCCCCACAGACTCGTGCGAACGGGTTCGGAGGAAAGAGCGCTGAAGGTCTGCTCACCCACGAACTTCGTCGCGCTGTCGGTCATGACAACCGAAACATGGGCACCGGCATCCATCAGCCGACGGCAAACGTCGACGGCCTTGTAGGCAGCGATGCCGCCACACACACCCAGAACCACGCGTCGCCCGGATAGCGCTGACACGGCTGGGGCGGGACCCTGGGGCCCGCTCAGGACTCCCCGTCGCCTTCGGTGCCTTCCTCGATCACCACGACGTCGATCTCTTCTTCGTCCTTGGGCAGCAGCGCTGCGGGCACGGGCTTGCCGGTGGCCCCACCAACACCTTCGATCTTGTCCTGTGCGATCTCCTCGAAAGCGATCGACAGAGGCTTGTGGGCGGTGGAGGTGACCTGCGGCGGCACGACGCCGTCCGAAAGCGCAGCACCCAGCTGCGAGTAGTAGGTGTTGATCCCCCGGGCACGGCCGGCTGCAACGGCAACGAGCGCGAACTTCGATCCTGCCCGCCCGAGGAGGTCCTCGATACCTGGGTTCATCATCGTGTCGGTGGTTTCGAGCATCTGCGCGTACTTCCTGAAGGTCTGTGGGGGATCTCCGGGTCGGCCTGGACCGAAGCGGATGGAACCACCGATGATACCGCCCAGTTCGGGTTCAGCGCCTCATTGGCGTCGATCGCGTGCGCCGGTGATGAGGGAACGGACCTCTTCCACCGCCCGGTCCAGGTCATCGTTGGTGACGAACACATAGGGCAGCGCCCCAGCGCGCCTCAGTTCGTCGTCGGCCTTGGCCAGGCGCTGGGCTATCCGCTCCGGATCGTCCCCCCGACCCTCCATGCGCTCGCGCTGGTGTTCGCGGTCGGGTGCGTCGACGAACACGAGGAGGGCGTCCGGATACAGCTCGGCCAGACGCTCGCCTCCGGCCACATCGATCTCGAATATGACATCACAGCCCTCCGGTGGGTCGGGGCGCGGGCTTCCCTGGAGGTAGTCGAGGAATTCCACCCATTCGAGGAATCCTCCGGCAGCGGCGTGGGCCTCGAATGCTTCACGGTCGGTGAAGTGGTACGCGTCCACCCTTTCTGCCGGCCTGCGTGGCCTTGTCGTCCACGACCTGTTCACGTACAACGAGGGATCCGCTTCGACCAACTGACCGACGATGGTGCCCTTGCCCACCCCGCCGGGGCCGGAGATGACAATCACCAATGGTTCCGTGTCGCTCATGTGGCCAATCGATCCGCGATGTCGAGCACCACTTCACGATCGCGTGCCGACAGTTCGGACAGCGAAACGTCTCCGCTGAGGCCGCCGTCGGCCAGGGCTCGGCGGACATCGATCTTGCGCACGCCCGATAATGCCTCGAGGCAGAGGCCCAGATGGATCCAACCTACGGCCGGGTCCCCCGAGGCATCAAGCGCTTCCGCCACCGACATCCGGCCCGACGAGATCGCTTCGATCGTATGGTCGCGCACCGTTCGAAGGTGATCGGCCCATCGCAGCGCCTCGGCGCGAGCGTCGTGGTCGCTCATCGGGAGCCTGCGGCCCGAATTGCTCGCCACTGCGGCATCACCCGGGCCCGCTTCTGCTGCCGAGGTCAGATCGACGAGGCAATGGATGCAGCGGCGG
>JBPCTP010000183.1:0-3130 GCA_051011615.1 Microthrixaceae bacterium
GCTCAGGGTGACCACAGCAAGAAACGGGCCCTGGATTCGCAAAGCGGGGATCCCGAGCAACAAGGCGACCAAAGCCGCAGCGGCTGCAGCCGCCGCCATCGCAATGAAGAAGTCGACGTTCCATCGCGACATGAGATTGCCGGCGACCATGGCACCCACCCCGACGAACGCAAACTGACCGAGCGAGATCTGCCCGTTCCATCCGGTGAGGACGACCAGGCTGACGGCGACGATCGCCCAGATGCCCGCGACGCTCAGCGTGAAGAGGTCGGTCTCGCTCAGCACGAGCGGGATCAACACCACGGCGCCAACGAGCAGAACTCCGCCCACCGCCCGAGCGACTCGAACAGCAGGCAGAGCTCGGAGCTGTGGATCGAGAGGCGTCGCCGCCCCCGTGTCCTGCCACGCCGATGCACCGTCGGCTGCCCGCGAGTCGCCCGACCGTCTGAGGAGCAAGGCGGCGAGAATGATCCCGAGCAACACGACTTCAGTGAGCGCCGGCGTGGTCGTGTTCCACCTGACCACCTGATCGACGGATCCGAGCACGATCGCCGCAGCACAAGCGACGGGCAGCGACTCCATGCGAGCGATGACTGCGGCGGCCAACGCCGAGATGAGGACAGCAGGACCCAGCGCCGCGGTGGGTGGCGTCCCGGAGAACGGGGCCTGCAATATCAGGGTGAGGGTTGCCAGCGCGCCGGCCGCCGACCACACCAGCGACTGCAGTCTTCGAACGGGAATTCCGAGGAGGCGGACCCGGTCGGGGTTCTCGGCAGACGCGCGAACGGCGGTGCCCGCGAGCGACCGACGGAGGAACCAGACCATGAGACCCACGACCATTGGAACGACCGCGAGAATCAGCAGGTGGTTGCCGTTGATCACGTCGACGCCGATGGTGAACGAGAAGTCGTCGAGCGGCGTCTGGTATCCGCCGAGCGTGACTGCCGACTCGTCGCCGAAGACCCACCCCGGCAACAGCAACTCCAACCCGCCCAGGAGTTGCGCGAGCCCGATCGTTGCAACAGTCAGGATCAGCCGCGACGCGTTCCTGAAGCGCCGGATGACGAGCACCTCCACCAATGCACCCACGATTGCGCCGCTGACGACCCCGAGCAGCAGGGCGAGCCCGTAGTTCCAGCCCCAGATCAGATAGAACCTGATCGCAATCATGCCGGTGACGGCACCCATTGCCGCCGCAGCGAAGTTGATGATCCGATTCGCTCGGTAGACGAGGATCAAACCCATTGCCGTCAGTGCGGTGGCTGCGCCGAACACCGCACCGCTGAACACACGACCGGGTGGAGCGCCCTCCGGAAGTGCGACCGCGGCCACAGCCCACAGCATCCCCAGTGATCCCAACGCCACCAGCCAGCGCGCCGGAACGGACAGGTCGGCGAAGCGGGCGCCCAGTCGCTCCGATGCCGTGGGTTCGCTCACCCGTTCGGCGGATTCCCCGGCGGGAACCCACCGATCGGGTAGCGAGACTTTCCTCCGGAGGTGTCGATCCAGGCACCGATGTCACCGTTCTGCGGCGACCGCGTCGATGCCGAATAGAACACCTCGCGCGCATCTTGTTGCGGTGTGTAGTCGCCCGGCCCGAACTTCCACGTGCCCAACGCACCCGTCCGGGCCGGATACCGGAACAACCCGGCCTCGAAGCTCTCCGGGGTGAGGTTGGGGCCTGCCAACTGCACCCCGATCGCGATGATCTGCAAGATGCCGTACATCAACTCCGAAGACTGCGAAGGCTCTTCGTTGGGCCGGACGGCTTTGAACGCCCGATACCCCGGGCCGGCATTGGTCGGGAGCGTGGGCCCTCTGAAACTCACGCCAAACGCACCGTTCCATTCGCGCGGATCCATGATCTGGCCGACGAGATCCAGGTCGGTGAACGCCATGCCGGTCTGGAGCCACTCCGGGATGTAGTTCTGGTTCCCGGTCTGCGTGGTCAGGAACACCAACAGCACGGGATCGCACATGCACAACACCGTGGTGACGTCATTGGCTCGCAACTTGGCCGTGACCGAGTTGGCCTGCGGCGCCATGTTGGCCAGATCGACGCTGTACTTGTCGACCAACACGATCTCGCTGCCCGCGCCGCCCTTGTTCAGGATGTCGATGGCAGTGTTCGCGCACTCCTGGTACCACGCGTTGTCGGGTGCGACGATCCCGAGGCGCCTCGGCTTCCCTTGAAGAGGACCCTTCGCGAGGGTGGCCGGCTTTCCGGCCATCTTCTGGAGGTAATAGGACGCCACCGATCGAGCAACGACGGTGCAGTCCGGCTCTGGGCTCCAGACGTAGGGCCGACGCTGGGTCATGTAGCTCTGCGAAACGAACGGTGCCCCGACCGCGATGATTTTGTTCTGCCGCAGCGCGTCGAGGTACGGGGGGGTGATGGCGGACGCGTCCACGAAGGACCCCAGTTCGGAAGCGACGCGGAGCGCGTCTCGCTGGGCGCTCTCCTGGCCACCACCGAGAATCTCTTGCGCGGGGATCCCGGCACCCGAGTAGATCTGGAGTTCGAGTTTGCGTCCGTAGAACTCGTATGTCCGGTTGAAGAACTCGACCAATCCCTCCACCGTATTGGTGATCTTGTCCGTCGATTCGTTCGGGATCTTGGCCTTTGCCACGCGGCTCAGAGCATCGGCGACGCCGTTCGTGAATGCCTCGAGACGGACTGCGACCTTGATCGAATCGCCGGTCACCCCTTTCGAGGTCGCTCCGCCGTTGTCGCCACCTGACCACTTGAGACACGGGGGCGAATAGGGGTCCTGAGGCACCTGGTAACCGCCGCACTGGGCGACTCCCCCGGTCGCGGCGCCCGATCCGACGACGCCTTCGGCTCCCGCAGCGCCTTGCTGATCCGATCCACCCGCCGATGAACCCCCGCCAGCGCCGGAGGCGCCGGATCCACCTGCGGCGCCGGTGGATCCGCTCGTGACCGGCTCCCCCGTCTCCGGGTCGATCACTTCGCCGGTCTCCGGATCGATAACCACGCCTTCGACCGCATCGGGGTCGAGGGGTTCGCCGGTGACGGGGTCGACGCCGAACGAGCTCGGGGACTCGGTGATGACCTCTTCGCCGACCGTCGGTACCAGGAGTGACAATGCGACGATGACCGCTCCGAATC
>JBPCTP010000184.1:0-3905 GCA_051011615.1 Microthrixaceae bacterium
GGCGCTCGTAGAGCTCCGGGTCGAGCGAGCCGCCGTTCACCCCGATCCTTATCGGCACGTTGCGGTCCCGAGCCTCGGAGGCAACCGCTTTGATGTGCTCGGGCTTGCGGATGTTCCCCGGATTCAGCCTGAGGCCCTGCACACCGGCATCGAGCGCCGCAAGGGCCATCCTGTACTGGTGATGGATGTCAGCGATGACCGGCACCGGGCTGCGCGGCACGATATGTGCCAGACCTTCCGCGGCGGCGAGTTCGTTGCAGGTGCATCGCACTATGTCGCAACCAGCCGCCGCCAAGGAGTAGATCTGCTGCAGGGTGCCCTCCACATCCGCGGTCTTGGTGGTGGTCATCGACTGCACCGTCACGGGCGCACCGCCACCCACGGGCACGTCGCCGACGGTTATGCGGCGCGTCTCACGTCTGTCGAAGGTGATCTGGCCCGCATCCATGTCATGTGCCTCCTTGGCGCAGGCTACCGCCCATGCCCGGTTGCACCGGTGAGCCGGGTACGGTCGAGCGGCTGCCACAGGCGCATGTCGAGAGGAACCCCGTCTCCGGTCAGGCAGAAACGCCCTTGGTCAGGTCCAGGTAGATGGCCAGCAACCCGACCACCGCCAGCAACATGACCACCGTGTACGCAACCGGAATCATCCGGGTCACATCGGCGATGTAGCGGGACTTGGTCCGCCGCCGGAGTTCCTGGGCCTTTTCGTACACGGCAATCGACACGTGCCCACCGTCGAAGGGCAGCAAGGGAATCAGGTTGAACACGCCGATGAAGATATTGAGCCCGATGAGGAATCCGATCAGGTTCGAGAGGTTCTCCCCAGTGAGATCAGCTCCGTAGGCGACGGCCCCGATGATCGAGGTCGGCCTTCCGGCGTCGGTGGAAATCTCCACCTGCTCTGCGGGGGTTGGCTCGTCGGTGACGTCCTTGTCCTCGCCGGTGACGGTGTCGGAGAAGAAGCCGAACAGCTCCGGTGGGTTGAACACCGTGACGATTCCGCTGACACTGGCCCCCACTCCCCTGCCGAACTCGGTCACGGAGCTGCCGAGGGCCGAGGGAATGGACTCGGTACGCAACTCGGGCTGGGCCGCAACCCCCAGGAACGTCGTGGACTCGGTGGCCCCGACCTCGCTGCCCAGGTCGACTGTGACGATCGTGGTGCCGACGGCCGGTCCGTCTGCGACGGTGAAGCTCACCTCACCACCCTCAGCGCTCCCGGCGCTCGACACGGCGGCGATCACATCATCCACGTCTGAAACGGCGACGCCGTTCACCTCGGTGAGGACCTGTCCGGTCTCGAGTCCAGCCCGTTCACCTCGCGAGTTCGCCCCGAGCGGACCGATGCTCAGCCCGCCCGGACCCTCGAGGATGTCCACGTCTGTCCCGACCGTGCCGATCACCTTCGTACGGCGGATCAGATCCACGGGGATGGTCTCGTTGGCACCGTCACGTTCCACCACCACAGCAACAGTGCCTGCCTCGGAACGGATCTGATCGCGGAAGTCGCCGAAGTCTCCCACCGGATCGCCCGCGAAGCTGACGATCCGGTCGCCCTCCTCCAGACCCGCTTGCTCCGCGGCTCCGCCGGAAGTGAGTTCGCCGACCAGCCAGCGCGTGTCGTCCGCCCGACCTATGAACGCGAACTGCACAACGAGAAGCACCAATGCGATCGCGAAGTGCATCCCCGAGCCGGCGACAGCCACGGCCATGCGATTCTTGAAGGGCGCCTGGCGGTAGGTGCGGGGCTCGTCGGCCTCATCGACCTCTTCCAGGTTGTTCATCCCGATGATCTTCACGTAGGCGCCTGCGGGGATGACCTTGAGCCCGAAATCGGTCTCGCCGCGCTTGAAGGACCAGATCTTGGTGCCGAAGCCGAGGAAGAACTCGGTCACCTTCATTCCCGACCAGCGAGCGGCCATGTAGTGCCCGAGTTCGTGCAGGAAGATCATGAGCACGACTGCGCCGACGACCAACAGCATGGGCAGTCCACCGGTGAGCGCCAGCCACAGGATCAGCCCGACCACAGCGGCTACCCGCGCCCACCGCGAGCCGTCGGCCAGGCCGGCTTCGGAGCAGCCCATCGCCACGAGAACAGGCGCGAACACGAGCAATGAGAACAGCCAGCCGACAGCGCCTGTGGCGGTGGCCACGGCGATGATCAGCGCGAACAGCGCGATCCCGCCGATGCGGGCGACTCGATTCTCCCGCAGGCTCCAACCGGTGTCTTCCGCTCCGGGCGCTGGCACTCCGGCATCGGGCTCGCCTGCATCGGTCGCTCCGCCTCCGGGCGCTTTCGCGTCAGGTCGGCCGAGATCTGCTCCGCTGCGTGTTTCCTGTTCGCTCGTCATGTCCCGGCTCCGTCGGCCAGCAGCTCTGCTGCGATCTTTCGACCACCCTCGTCGGCGTCCATCACTTCCTCCAACGTGGAGCCGGGCCCTCCCGGCCAATGGTCCATGGCCGAGGCCAGCAGCGGCGCAATCTCGATCCAACGAAGCCGACCGGCGAGAAAGCCTTCCACCACTGCCTCATTGGCGGCCGAAAGCCATGCCGGCGCGGTTCCGCCCTCTCGCCCCGCACGGTATGCCAAGGACAGGCACCCGAAAGAAGCACGGTCCGGAGGCTCGAAATCGAGTGAGAACGCTGACTTGAAGTCCATTCTGCCGAAGGGCGTGGCCACCCTGTCCGGATAGGCCAGTGCGTACGCGATCGGCAGGCGCATGTCGGGAAGCGAGAGCTGGGCGATGGTCGCGCCATCGGTGAACGTGGCCATCGAGTGCACGATCGACTGTGGATGCACCACGACGTCGATCTCGTCGAATGAGGCCCCGAACAACTCATGGGCTTCGATCACCTCCAGGCCCTTGTTCATGAGTGTCGAGGAGTCGACCGTGATCTTGGGCCCCATCGACCACGTGGGGTGCTTCAGCGCTTCTTCGAGCGTCACCTCTTCGAGTTCCGCCGCTGATCTGCCACGAAACGGGCCGCCGGATGCAGTCAGCACGATCTCCGACAGACGGCGGGTTCCCTCACCGGCACGGAGGCACATGTGAATGGCAGCGTGTTCGCTGTCAACCGGCACGAGCTCGGCTCCCGGCGTCTCGCGAAGCGGGGCAACCACCGGGCCGGCAGCTATGAGTGACTCCTTGTTCGCGAGGGCAAGCCGCTTGCCGGCCGCAAGCACCGCCATCGTGACGGGAAGTCCGGCGAAGCCGACCACCCCGTTCACCGCCACATCGGCTACGACGGCAGCCTCGGCAAGTGCCTCCGGTCCAGCCAGGAGGTCGGTCCCCGTCGGCAACTCGGCCGCCAGCGCCGCTGCCTTGGACTCATCCGCGATTGCAACTACCTGGGGTCGCAACGAGCGCGCCTGGGCTGCGAGGGTCGAAACGGAACTACCGGCGCCGATCGCAACGATCTCGAACCGCTCCGGCTCTGCCGAAACCACGTCGATCGTCTGGGTTCCGATGGATCCCGTTGATCCGAGCAGGGACACGGTCGTCATCGCGGCCCAACTCTAACGGGATGCCCCGATCGCTCCGAGGCGCTGGTGTGGACCTGCTCAGGGCCTACACCGACCAGACACCCAGGGGAATGGTGACCAGGTACGCCACCGGCAGCACGAAGAGCATGGAATCGAAACGATCCAGCACGCCTCCGTGGCCCGGCAGAACCGATCCCATGTCCTTGATTCCGAGGTCCCGCTTCACGAACGATTCGCTGAGATCGCCGATCGGGGCGGCGATCGCACACAGAAGGGCGAACACGAACGTTTCCACGATCGAATCCCCGATAGGCGATATGAAGCTCACCACCACGAAGGTGACCACCAGCGAGGCAATGATCCCTCCGGCGAAGCCCTCCTGGGTCTTGTTCGGACTCGCCTCCGACAACGGAGTGCG
>JBPCTP010000185.1:0-5844 GCA_051011615.1 Microthrixaceae bacterium
CATCACGGTATGCGTGGAACCGGTGACCCCTGGCCCCGGGCGGTTGTCCCATTGGAGGTGCCCCACACGTTCACCGTATCGGGAGCTTGTGCGCGTTGCGGCCCGGGATCGGGCGCGTTGTCCCCAGAAGTGACAGTTCCCGGAAGTGACAGTCTCGAGAAGGGGCAGTCTCGAGAAGGGGCAGTCTCGGGAAGGGCTGGTCCCGAGGACGCCGTGAAGGAACCCCTCTGTCTGTTAAGGAACTGCTCTGGGGTTCCGTAGGCTGGTCGACCATGAGCGACAACAATGCGCCCGACGGGACCGTCACCATCGAGGAGTGCCGGCAGGTAACCGACGAGCTCGTCGATGCAATGGATCGCCTGATCCCGCAGCTGTCGAGTTCCTCTCCGCCGCCGGGCGCCGAAGTGCTCTCCACCATCACTGATTCACCGGCGTGCCACTTGTTGCTGGCTCGG
Source organism: Microthrixaceae bacterium (assembly GCA_051011615.1). Classification (GTDB taxonomy): domain Bacteria; phylum Actinomycetota; class Acidimicrobiia; order Acidimicrobiales; family Microtrichaceae; genus JBPCTP01. Next base: position 456 of record JBPCTP010000185.1, read on the forward strand.
GACGACTCCGGGATCCTGGGTTCGCTGACACTCGTGGTGTTCCCCATACCGACCGGGGTTCGGGCGTGGATCGAGGATGTCGTCGTCGACGGCGAAGCGCGTGGGAAAGGGGTGGGCGACTCCCTCAACCGACATGCGCTGGACCTCGCCGGTGCGCTCGGGGCGAGGACCGTGGACCTCACGTCGCGGCCCAGCCGTGAGGCCGCCAACCGGCTCTACAAGCGGATCGGCTTCGAACAACGTGACACAAACGTGTACCGCCACAAGCTGGAGGCGTAGCCGAACCAGGCATCGCAGGTAAGCGCACGGCTGGGCCGGGGCATAGCCTGCGTTGCATGGACGAAAACGGCACCGGCAACATGGATGCATCCGAAGCTGGTGAGTCGGTATCGGTAGAGGAGATGGCTGCCACCGGATCCCAGGAGAAGGCGAGCCTGTTCACGACGGTCGCCTCGGTGTGGTCATGGTTCGTGTTCGGATTGTGTGTGTTGATCTGGGTGCCGATGATGGCGATCGTGTGGCTGGTGACGTTTCCGTTCGACCGGGCGCACTACTGGACCGGTTACCTGTACCGGAAGATGCCGGTTGCGGCCGAGAAGCTGAATCCGTTCTGGCACTTCAGCGTCGCTGGGAACCTGCCCGAGAATCCACGCAACCCATATGTGGTGGTGTCCAACCACGAGTCGTTCGTCGACATCCTGCTCATCAGCCACCTGCCGTGGGAGATGAAGTGGCTCTCCAAGAAGGAGATGTTCAAGATCCCCGTGGCCGGTTGGCTCATGCGTCCCTCGGCCGACATTCCACTCGAACGCGGTGACCGTTCCAGCGCCGGCAAGGCGATGACCTTGTGCAAGGAAGCACTGGATCGTCGGGTATCGGTGATGATCTTCCCCGAAGGCACACGGTCCGAGACCGATGAGATGCGCCCTTTCAAGGACGGTGCATTCCGTCTGGCGATCGAAGCCCAGGTACCGATCCTGCCCCTGGTGGTGCAGGGAACGCAGCTGGCCCTGCGCAAGCACGACTGGCGCTTCGGTCACGCGGATGCCCAGGTGAAGGTGCTCGATCCCGTACCCACGGAGGGCATGACCGTCGATGACGTTGACGCCCTGCGCGAGAGGGTGCGGGACCTGATCCTCACCGAGCGGGACTCCATGCGGGACCAGGCGGCAGCTGCTGCCTGAATGACTCGTCTGCTGGTCAGCCGATGCAGGTGCTCAGGCCCTGCCGCAGTCCATCCCAAGCGGCCTGTGTGACCTCACCGGCGTTCGAAGCGATGTTCTGCGCCCCGCTGTCGAGCGCGGCCAGATCCTGCTGCATGGCCTGGAGGTCGCCTGCTTCTGCATCGGATTCGAACTGGTCCAACGCAGACTCGAAGGTCTCGCGGTCATCGGCGGTGTAGAACGCGTACTCGCTCTCCAGGTTGTCGAGCTCTGAGTTGATGTCGTCCAGAGCGCTGCGGCGATCGTCGGAGGAGTCCGCCTCCTTGAGGTCGCACAGTGCTTGACCCAGGGCCTTCCCGTCTCGCTCCGAGGAGTATTTCGGCGAGCACGCGCTCAACAGGAGCACAGCCGCCACGGCCACCAGTCCGACGCCCACGAGAGCGCGAAATCCGCGGGGATGATTGCTTTGGCGCATCGTTGCCTTGCGGTGTTCGTGCATGTTCATGACCCTTCCCCGAGCGAACGGATCCGAAACGCTGTGATGAAGTCGGCGAATCCGCGGACCAGCGCACCGAGGCCGACCCAGAGGATCAACAGCCAGGCGGATCGGCCCGGATCGCCGATGGCCCAGAGGCCGAGAAGTATCTCGATGATCCCGACGGTGAGCTGGAGGCCCCACATCGGGAGCTCCTTGTGCCCGGCGATGCTCAGCGTGATGTCGAATATCCCCTTGAACAACAGGAACCACCCCACCAGCAGGGCGAGCACCCCGAAGGTCTGGAACGGTTCCATCAGTGCCATCACGCCGGCGGCGAGGAACAGCACACCGAGCGCGGCGTGGAGCCACTTCCACCCGTCGACGAAGCCGATGGCCACGAACTCGGCGACTCCGGCGAACAGCAGCACGAAGCCGAACATGAAGGCGATGGTCTCAGCTGAGGTGGGGTCGAACGACAGCACCACAACGGCGATGATCAGCCAGAGAATTCCTGTGACCAACCAGAGCCACCAGCTCTTGTTGAACTTGGCGACCCCTTCGGCCACCTCGTCTCCGGCAACTGCGGTCATTGCGTGCTCCGTGGGGTAGACGGGTTCATTGCGATGCTAAGCGACCCGATCCCCGAGCCGTGGCAATCAGGTCATCCAGTCCGACGCCGCGTGCGTGGATCTTCCGTACCGCGTGCGGGTTGTCGTGGGGCACCATCACGGTGAGTCCACCGGGATGGATTCGGAAGGTCATGGGTGTCGCCAGTTCCAACGCTTCCCCGTCGACTCCCGCAAAGGCGGTGCCGCTGTGTGAATCGATCTCGAACGAGGTTGCCGTGAACTCGTGCCAGTTCGGGCTCGAACGCTGTGCGCCGAGGGCCGACAGCGCCATCAACCCGGCGGCCTCGGCGGCGGTGGTGCTGTCGAGGGCGAACACGCCGAGTTCGCCCGATTCGAGTGAATAGCGCCGGCCGAGATCCGAGTTCGCCCTGAACACATAGGGATTGTTGGACACCATCACGAGGAAGGCTCCGTCCACAGCTGCGCCGTCGGGAACCCGGAACCCGAGGTCGAAGGGCTCGACGTTGTTGCCGAGCATGTCCGGAAGCATTTCGAACGCCGTCGAGGCCTTGGCGTCGCGGTAGGAGTCTTCCTGCACGATCGTTGCATACACCCCAAGACTCACATTGTTCACGAACAGTCGCTCGACGCCGCCGGCCTCGACGGTGGCATAGTCGATCCGGCGCGTGAGCCCCGTGGAGAAGGCCTGGAGTGTGGCGGCCGGATCGTCGCGATCCAGCCCGAGATCGAGAGCGAAATGGTTGCGGGTGCCCGCAGATATGCAGACGTATGGGAGCCCGGCCTCGACGGCCACCGAGGCGACCAGCGCCTGGCTGCCGTCACCCCCGGCCATTCCGACGCAGTCGCAGCCGTCGGCGACGGCCTCCCGTGCCAGTACGAGCAGGTCGTCGCCCGGTTCCAGTACCACCGTGCGAACGCCCATGGCTTCTGCGCGCGGCACCAGGTCGAACTTGCCGACCTTTCCGCCACCCGATCTCGGATTGCAGATCAGCACGGGCCGTTGCGGCGGCTGGCTGCGAACGAACACGGTGTGGGTGCCGGTGGCCACAGCCGAGCGGGCGCACACAGTCGCCACCGCAGCGCCGATGGCCACGAGTCCGATGCGGATGGCGGCTATGTCGGGGTCCACCGCCTCGACCAGTGCAAAAAGGACAACCGCCACGCCCCCGAGCACGGGCAACAGGGCGATCATCCGCTTCGCCCCGGGCGAGGTGGCAAAGAACCAGCCGCCGGCACCGGCGGAGGCCAGGCCGAGCAGGCCGAGCACGGCCTGGGGCAGGTTGGTGACCAGCATCAATGCCAGCACCGCCGCGGTGGCCACACCGCTGCCGAGCGCGATCCAGGCCATCCGCCTGGGATGGCGGCGGGCATAAGCGGTGAAGGAGTTGTTGTGTATGTCCATCGTGCTGGGGTCCCGAGGTGGCTCAGGTGAGGCGGTAGAGACCGTCCGACGCAACGACGATCGCCTCACCGGATTCGTCGGGATCGATTGATACGACTTCGGGGGCCGAGACATCGAGGTCGACCGCGGTGCCGTCCGACGCCAGACCCCACACCTGTCCGTCGCAGTAGTCGGAGAAGAGGTACGCCCCCGCAAGCCCCGCAATGGCGCCCCTGTACAGGTAGCCGCCGGTGACCGAGCAGCGTCCGTCGTGGGTGTAGGTGTGAAGCGGTGCGATCAGAGGGGCGTCGTCGTCGGGCCAATCGTCGTCGGGGCCTGCTTCCGCGAACGGCTCGTCGCCCTCGAACACGTCCCAGCCGAGGTCAGCGCCGCGGCCGAGTTCCGCGCCCGCCCGGAGTACCGATATCTCCTCGAAGCGGTTCTGGCCCACGTCGGCGATCCACAGGTCACCCGTGGTGTCGTCGAAGCTGATGCGCCACGGATTGCGGAGCCCGCGGGCCCAGATGAGCGAGTAGGCATCGGGGTCGTCGACATAGGGGTTGTCGGCCGGGGCCAACTCCTCGCCGGTGCCGGGCAGCGTCGGGTCCAACCGCAGCAGCTTGCCGAGGGGGTCCGAGAGCCGTTGCGCCCGACCGTCGGGGTCCCCTCCTGACCCGCCGTCGCCTGTCCCGAACCACAGCATCTCGTCCGGTCCCCAGGCCATCCCGCCGGCGTTGTGGTTGGCGAATGGCTGGTCGAGCACGACCAACTCCCGCCTGTTGGCAGCGGTGCGTGACCCGGCTGCGCCGTCCAGTGAGTACTCGGCCACGACCGTCGCCCCGTCGTCTGCCCGGGTGTGGTTCACGTACAGCCTCGTGTAGTCGGAACTCGCGGTCAGACCGAGGAGACCCTTCTCGGCGTCGGTGGAGCCCACCAGGTCGCGGATGTCGAGCACCTCGGAGGACCGCACGTAGTCGCCGTTGCCGGTCGGTGTGAGTTCCGAGACCACGCCTTCACGTTCTGAGACCAGCAGCGACCCGTCGACCGCTTGAACGTCGGTGGGGGAGTCGACATCGACGGCCAGGCGATCCAACGCCACTGACGCATCCTGGAGCAGCGGTGGTGGATCGGGCGCTTCCACGGGCACCGAGGTTTCAGCAGGGGTTGTCGTGGTCGTGGTGGTCGCTCTCGCACCCGATTCGCCGCCCGATTCGGATGCAGGTGCATCTGCCATGTGGCCGGATTCTCCTCCGGAGCAACCGGCCATCACCAGAGCCGCCACGGCGAGAACCAGGGCGTGGAGAGGGCGAGAGCGGGTGCGCATCACGACTCGCTCCGCATCGGGCGGATGACGCCCTCCTGTACAACCGAAGCCACCAGTCGGCCCTCGAGGTCGTACACGAGTCCCCGGCCGAGCCCACGACCATTGGAGGCGGTCGGCGTGTCCTGTGAGTAGAGCAACCAGTCGTCGAACCGAAAGGGACGGTGGAACCACATGGCATGGTCGAGCGACGCCATGAAGACGCTGCCGGCGCTGAACGATGCTCCGTGGGGCTGCAGTGTGGTGTCGAGCAGGGTCATGTCGGAGGCGTAGGTGAGCACACATATGTGCAGCACCGGGTCATCCGGCAGCTTCCCGTTGGCGCGTATCCACACGTTCTGGTGGGGTGGCAGTGGCTCGGATCGTTCCCACGGCCCCGGCCCGCAATAGCGCGAGTCGATCGGGCGCGGACGGTCGTACCAATCGCCGATCTGTTCCTTGTACGGGGCCATGCGC
>JBPCTP010000186.1:0-5226 GCA_051011615.1 Microthrixaceae bacterium
GGACATTCGCATCGCCACGCCGAACGCCACCTTCGGTGTGATGGAGCCAAAGCGCGGCCTGTTCGCCGGCGGCGGCACGACCGCCCGGCTTCCACGGCAGATCCCGTTCCCAGCGGCGATGGAGTTCCTTCTCACAGCCGAACGCTTTCCGGCGGAGCGGGCCTTGGAGCTGGGGCTGATCAACGAGATCGTCGATGCTGTGCACCTGATGCCCACGGCGGCCAGTTGGGCGAAGCGAATCCTCGCCAATGCGCCGCTGGCAGTGCAGGCGACCAAGGAGTCGGTGCTCAGAGGTTCGGCCACCACCCTCGATGAGGCCTACGAGATCGAGGCCGAGCTCTCGAAGGCGATCTTCGCATCCGAGGATGCCAAGGAAGGGCCGAACGCGTTCGCGGAGAAACGCGATCCCCAGTGGCAGGCCAAGTAGGTCGGAGGTCCTCGACCATGGCGGTGGATCCCAGGGTTCCGTGTGTGATCGGAGTGGCCCAACGAACCTGGCACCTCGGCGGAGAGCATCAGGCACCTGAGCCCCTCGAGATGCAGGCCGAGGTTGCCGCCGCTGCGATTGCAGATGCCGAGGCGAGCGGCGATCTAACCGCCGCGGTGGACCGTCTGGGGCTGGTCCACTGCATGAGCTGGCCCTACGACGATCCGACGGGTCGACTGGCGAGCGCAGTGGGTATCACGCCCAGCACCAGCACCTACTCCTCCATGAGCGGAACAGTCGGCCAGCAGCTCGTCGGTGCAGCGGCCGACCGGATCACCTCGGGCGAATCCGAGGTCGAACTGGTGGTGGGTGCCGAGGCACTCGACACGAAGCGCCGACTCAAGAAGGCCGGCGAGCGGCCATCCTGGTCCCACCGCAATCCCGATCCGCCTGGCATTCCCTTCGACACGCCCTTCCACGAAGCGGAGATCGCGCACGAGGTGTTCCAGGCGTGGCTCACCTTCGCCGTGCGCGACATCGCCCGCCGCGCGCGCATCGGCACATCACCCGAGGAGCACCGCCAGCACCTGGGCGAGCTGTTGGCGCCGCTCAGCGAGATCGCGGTGGCAAACCCGTATGCCTGGTTCCCCGCAGCGCACACGCCAACAGAGCTGATCACTGCCACTACGCAGAACCGCATGGTCGGCTACCCGTACACCAAGACCATGGTGGCCGTTATGGACGTGGACATGGCGGCGTCGGTCGTGGTGGCCTCCTGGGAGGCAGCCGACCGCCTGGGGGTGCCCGAGGAACGACGCGTGCCCTTGCGTGGATGGGCGTTCGGCTGCGATGCCGCCTACGTCGCAGAGCACCCTGACCTTTCCCGGTCACCAGCAATGGGGGCGGTTTCATCGGAGGCCCTCCGAGTTGCCGGCGTGGGCATCGACGACATCGCCGAGTTCGACCTCTATTCCTGCTTCGCCTCATCGGTTGACTTCGCACTGGACGCGCTCGGCTTGCTGCCCGGTGATGCGCGCCCCTTCAGCGTCACCGGCGGCCTTCCGTACTGCGGAGGGCCGGCGTCGAACTACATGACCCATGCCATCGCCACGATGGTTGGCCGGCTGCGCGACCAGCCGGGCTCGCTCGGCATGGTGAGCGGTGTCGGCATGCACATGACCAAGCACGTGTTCGCCGTATACGGAGGAGACCCTCACACTGCCGGTGACCCGCGCCCTGCCGATCTCCAACCGGAACTCGACACAGCCAACACATCCCGCAGGATCACCGACAACTTCGATGGCGATGCCACCCTGGCGGCCTACTCCATAGTGCATGGCCGCGATGGTGATGCCAAATGGGGACTCGGAATCGTGGACCTCGACGACGGCACGCGGGCCTATGCGCGGGCAGAGGACGGCGCGCTGCTCGCCGAGTGGGAACGACGCGAGTGCGTCGGTGACACAATCACCCTGCGTTCCGACGGTGCAGTGAACCGGGTGGTTGTCTGAGTCCAGCAGGATCCGAGTCTGAGAGGTTCGCCCGGGACTGCCGCCCGCGGTGACCACTTGCGTGTGATCTGCTGCTATCTCTGGGGGTCCGACCGGGGGATTTCGCATTGTCCGACACACCAGGCCAGCAGGGTCAGCCGCAGCCACCGCCCCCCGGCGCGCCCCCACCGTTCACGCCCGAAAACGCGACCGAGGGCAGGGGGTCCAAGCGGTCGATGATCGTCGTCATCATCGTGGTCGCCGTTATCGGTGTGTTGGCGGCTCTGGCGATTGTGGTGGCGGCACTTGCCATCTTTGTCGTTGGCTCGCGCGACGACGCCACCCCGGCCGCCGGCTCCGCGCCTACGGACAATGCTGATTCCGAGGCGTTGGAGGTGCCCCGCAGCGATCTGCCGCCGGGGCTCGAGGGCGGCTACGTGGCGCCCGTCGTCAACACGGTGGCAGCTTCGGAATGCTCCATGTTCCCGGCCGACAACGTCTGGCACTCGGTGATCGACGGCCCGGAGGTACCCCTCGTGGCGGACGACGACCCCGCGGCGATCCTGTTGGCTGCCGCTACCGGCCCGGCACGCACGACGTTCAGTTCGGAAATCGGCGAGGGCCTAAATGTCGTTCCGAGTGCTGACAGCCAAGTGCGTCCTGTATCGATTGCTCCGAACTGGCTGGCCGCCAGCAACCAGAAGGTCGCTGCTGCGAGTGACGCAGATCGTTCGGTGCCGGGCCCCCTGACTGCACCGCAACTCTTCCTGGATTTGGAGGCGCCGTCCAATGGCACACTGAGATGGTCGAACATGTCGCTCGATCCGGCGACCGACAACAGGCTCTATCTCGTGGACACCGAGAGCTGTGTGGCGACGGAGTTCATCGGTTTCAGTGGCCTGGTCCTGCGCGGCGGCGGCGGAATGGTCGCCAACCGGTCATCGAGATTCGACCTACGTAGCAACAACCGGCGAGCCAGTCGATGGTGGGGCGAAGGGCCGTGCCCCGACATCGCGACGAATCCGTTCTTCAACCCCGGCTGTGACGGCAGCACCGTGAAACGCTCGGCCGCGCGCGGCGGGTCCGGCTTGTCGGGCACCGGAGGTCTGGTGCGCTTCGAAGAGATCGGATCGGACGCCGGGATAGACCACGCGATCGGGGTCGTCCTACCCCGGAACATGATCGCCGAGGATGGCTTCACCTGGCCGGCAACCGTGAGCGACGGCACGGGCCAACCCGGATCACTTGCCGGATCGCCGGAGGGATCCGGGCCGATTCCGATGGGCGCCCGACTTCGACTGCGCGACGACTTCGCCCTCGACTGCGACCCGTCATCGTGCCCGCAGGCCACCGAGGTGGTGCGAGCGTTGAAGCGCCACGGAATGATCGTCGTGGATTCCATGGGTCCGGTACAGAATCTCGATGAAGCAGGCGTGCACATCGTCGGCGAACTCTCCGACGAATGGGACCGCAAGGATCTTCGACGGGTCGAGTTCCGTGGCGACAACACCTCCGCGATGCGCCTGTCGGACTTCGAGCTGATAGACGCTCAGGACATGCGGGCCCTGCCAGATGCCGGACCCCAGGACGACGACTGGCTGCAGGTGCGCTGAGGGTCGGTCGCGGGTATTTCAGGCCGGCTCGAACGCAGCGATCGTGAGTTCGTCGTCCAGGTCCACGAACTTGATCTCGAGGTCCATCCCGATGCTCAGGTCTTCGCCCTCGGCACCAACTATGTGGGTCATCATCCGCGGCCCCTCGGCCAGTTCGACCACGGCAGCGGTATAGGGAACCCGCCCGGCCCACGGAGGTAGGTCGTTGGTGTGGATCACCGACCACGTGTAGAGCGTTGCTGCGCCCGACGCGGGCACCCACTCGACGTCGTCGGACCAGCATCTCGGGCAATGTGGGCGTGGGTAGTAGTGGTACTCCCCGCATCCACCGCACAGCCCTACGAGCAGCTTGGAATCTTCGATCGCAGCGAAGAACGGCGCGTTTTCGTTTTCGACGAGTGGAAGATCGAAGCGCGAAGCGGCTGACACGCGTGTCAGGTTATCACCGTGCCGTCGACCATCGACCCGGGTGGAGCGGGCCCCTTGACTTCAGGCTCGGTACTTGGATGCGTACATGGCGGTGTCCGCAGATCGAATGAGCTCATCCGGATCGACCGAGCCGTTGGCGTGCGCGAAGCCGTAGCTGCACGAAGGATTCCAGGTGGACTCACCAACGATGACGGGATCCGCGAATGCAGCATCGATCACGTCTCGAAGTGCCTGCTCGCATTCGGTGGTGGCAAGCAACACGAACTCGTCGCCTCCCCAGCGGCCGGCCACGGCTCGCGGTACGTCCAGCTCAGCTACTGCGTTGACCAGACGGCGCCCCAGTGCCTTGAGCACCTCGTCGCCCACCTGGTGGCCACAGGAATCGTTGACCTCCTTGAAGCCGTCGAGGTCGACGAATGCGACCGTGGCGGGACCCTCCACTGCCATCTGGGCCAGCGCAGAGTCCAACTCGGTCCTGTTCGCCAGGCCGGTCAGCGGGTCGGTGGAGGCTCGGCGCACGAGGTCTCGTTCGCGGTGGCGGCGATCGGTCACATCGTGCGAGATCGACAGAATGACCCCTTCGCCGTCGGGGCCCAGCCTGTTCATGACCGTCGACTCGATCCACCTGACACTGTCGTCGGGCCGCACCACTCGTTGGCGGATCGTCCGGCTACCACCCGGTTCGTCGAGCACCGCAGACCACATCTCCACACATGCAGGGTGGTCGTCCTCGTGGATGAAGCGCAGCACGAGGTTGCCCTCGAGTTCGCTCGGCGCGCGTCCGAACACCTCTTTGACGTCGCCCTCGGTGTTGATCACCTGGCCGAGCACATCGAGTTCCTGCAGGAGCCAGGTGGGCGTCTCGAAGTGGGCCACATCGGGATCCGCCGGGAGCGGTGTCTCACCGAGTGGCTGGATCTCGGGTGGGTCCGAAGGCCCCAGATCGCGGCTTGCCACGAGAACCACCCCGAACTCGCTCTGGTGCCGGAGGTCGAGTACCCGGGTGAGTCGCGCCGACCATTCGGTTCCGGCGAGCTGGCGCAGCTCCTGGGACTGAACCCGGCCCGGGTTGTCGAGCGCCGTCCACCAGAGACGGGCGAGCGCCGCCCGGTCAGCTTCGTAGACCTGCTGTATGTGTTCCTCCCAGCCCGGATCTGCCATCTCGGGCGCAGCAAGGCCCGTGCCGGCGGGAAGGGGCTGGACGCGGGCGGAGCTGTCCCGTGCGTAGACGGGATCGTTTCCGAACTCCGAGAGCAGCTGCTCACGG
>JBPCTP010000187.1:0-3971 GCA_051011615.1 Microthrixaceae bacterium
AGCATCAACTCGACGCACATGAACATCACCAGCGGATTGCGGCGGATCAGCAGACCAGTCGCCCCGATTGCAAAGATCATCGCAGCGAGCACGAGGTACCACGTCTCGGTGAGCATCAGTTCGACCTGGGCGAGCATCATGGCTTCACCTCTGCTTCGCCGCCTTCGTCGCCGCTGTCGCCCGATCCGACGCCAATGGCTTCCTCGCCATCAGGAGCTGCGCTGTCGAAAACACCGCCGCCATGGGCCCCGTCGCCCCGCTCAGTGCCGTCGTGATCCTCAACATCATCGAGGCGCTGCTCATCGAGGGCATCCATCGCAGTGCCGTCGGGGAACTCGTCGAGGTCGATCGCCTCGGCGGGCGACTTGCGGGCCAACACCACCGCACCCACCACGGCGATCGTGAGTAGAACCGCAGTGATCTGGAACGCGAACACGTAGTCGGTGAATAGCACCTCGCCAAGACGGTTGATGTCGGCCACCTCTGGATCGAGTGGAGCTGTCACCGACGGTGTGCCCGTTGCGGCATCGGACCCCGCCAGAAGTGCTGTCAGCGAGAGGCCGAGGATCGCGACCCCACAGATGATGGCGGAGGTGCGCTGGCCGACGATCGGGTCCATGCCCATGGACTGCGCTCGATCGATACCGAGCAGCATGATCACGAACAGGAACAGAACAACGATCGCGCCGGCGTAGACGATCACCTGAATGGCGGCCAGGAAATACGCCTCCTGAGCAATGAACAACACGGCTACACCGAACAGAGTCGCGACGAGACTGAGCGCGTTGTGAACCGGGTTGCGGAACAACACGACACCCAACGCCCCGCCTAGGCAGATTGCCCCCGCCAACAGGAAGGTCACCATCTCAACCCTCATGGGCCACCATCCCGGTGACCATCCGACGGATCCGCCGCTGCGGATTCCTCGTCGGCCGCATCCTCATCCACATCCCGCCGGGCACCCGGATCTGCTGCGCGCTGGCCCTGCTCGGCGGGGCGCACGCCGTAACCGAGCTCACCGGCCCAGGCAACGATTCCCTCGAAGTCCGAGTCGCCGCTCGGAGAGGTGGCTCGCATCCAACCCGACGTGTTCTCCGCGGGGTCGAAGCCGCCATCCCAGTTCTCCCACGGCAGCTGTTTGGGTCGACCGTCGTCGCCCACCACCAGCTCTTCCTTGGTGTAGATGGCGTCCTTGCGATCCGTGAAGGCGAACTCGAAGAGCTTGGTCTCGGTGATCGCCTCCGTTGGACATGCCTCGACGCACAGGTCGCAGTGGATGCACCGCAGGTAGTTGATCTCGTAGACGTAGCCGAATCGTTCACCCGGTGAGGTCGGGTCGTCCGGATCATTGTCGGCGCCCCGAACATAGATGCAGTTGGCAGGGCACACACCGGCGCAGAGCTCGCAGCCGATGCACTTCTCCATGCCGTCCTCGTAGCGGTTGAGGACATGGCGGCCGTGGAAGCGCTCGGGTTTGGGCCGAACCTCCTCGGGGTACTCGAGAGTGACCCGGCGGCCGGAATCGGTGTTGAGGCCGGCCCACTTCTTGAGGGTGACCCTGAAGCCGTCGAGGTATCCCATCAGTCGAAACCTCCATCGGCGAGAGCATCCTCGCGGGCCTCGTGGCCGCTTCGGATGGAGAGCTTCAAGAGCAGTCCGCCAGCGATCAGGCCGGCGGCGCACACGGCAAGGACCGCAATGATGTTCCAGCCGACGTCGACTCCGACCTTCACGGCGGATACGACCAGGAACCACCCGAGCGCCAGCGGGATGAGCAGCTTCCAGCCGAGATCCATGAGCTGGTCGTAGCGGAATCGCGGCAGGGTGGCGCGGAACCACACGAACATGAACAGGAACACGAACAGCTTGGCGAACCAGTATGTGAACGGCAGCAGGTAGTCCGATACCCAGCCGGTGATGCCGAAGGTCGGCCCGGCCGGGCCTCCGAGGAACAGCGTCACGATGATGGCCGACATCGTCACCGTGTTCATGAACTCGGCGAGGAAGAACATCGCGAAACGCAGAGCCGTGTACTCGGTGTGGAACCCGCCGACGATCTCCTGTTCGGCCTCGACGAGGTCGAACGGCGGACGGTTCAACTCTGCGGTACCCGCAATCACGAACACCACGAACGGAACGATGCCGGTCATCCAGAGGTTCCATTGCCCGCCGGCCTGACCGTCCACGATCAGGTTGGTCGACAACGAACCCGCCAGGATCAGGACCGTTGCGACAGAAAGTCCGAGCGCAGCTTCGTAGGAAACCATCTGTGCCGATGCACGCACGGAACCGAGAAGCGGATACTTCGAGCCCGAGGACCAGCCGGCGAGCATGATGCCGTACACGGCGACCGATGACATGGCCAACACGAGCAGGATCCCGATCTGCGGGTCGGCAACCTGCATCAGGGTCTGCTGGCCGAAGAGCGTGACCACACCGTCGTTGTCACCCGAGAAGTTTCCGGCAATCGGCACGACCGCGAAGACCAGGAAGGCTGGTACCAGCGACAGGTAGGGCGCCAGGCGATACACCAGCGGGTCAGCCTTGGCGGGCGACAACTCCTCCTTGAAGAACAGCTTGATGCCATCGGCGAGCGTCTGGAGCAGGCCGAATGGCCCGGCGCGATTGGGCCCGATCCGATTCTGCATGTCCGCGATGAGCTTCCGCTCGAACCACACCATGAGCATGACGCCGATCATGAGCGCAGCAAACGCCACCACGACCTTGAGCAGCACGATTAGCACCTGGGCGAGGCCGATGTCGCCGGAGAGAAGTGGATCCATCAGGCCACCTCAACCCTCACGTCGCACACGACGTCTGCGATGTTGACCAGCGCACCCGGATCGGCACCCTCGTGGTTGTGGTGGATCACGGCCACACCGCGCGCTACCGAGGCGTCCGGACGGACCGGCAAGGTGATCGAACCGTGCTGCGATGTGACCTTGACCCTGGTGCCCGACCCTTCACCACTCGGCTCCACTCCCAGCGGCGCTGCCTCTGCCGGGTTGAGCAGCACCACTGCGGGCGCCCCGAGACCGGCGGAGGAGGGAGACTGTGACAACAGGGTGCCCTGGTCGTACATGGTGCGGGTGACCAGCAGTCGCTGCGAATAGGCGTTGGCTGACGGCACCTCGACGCCCGGGGCTGCAAGCTCCGCCGGTCGGGCCTGCTGGTCTAACAGAACCCCGTCGGCCAACTCGGTCGAGTCGAGGTCGGCGTCGCCCAGCGGCGCATGTGCCGGTGAAAGCGAAACCAGTTCGTCGAGCAGTTCCCACTCCCCTTCGGTGACGCCGAGGTCGCCATCGAGCCGGGATGCGAGCTCGACTGCGATCAGCCAATCGGCACGAGCGGTACCGGGAGGGGTGACCTTCTGGCGGACCGCGCTGACGCGACCTTCGAAGTTGGTGGTGGTTCCGTTCACCTCACCATGGGTCGCCGCGGCGAGAACAACGGCTGCACCCTCTGCGCTCTCGTTCACGAAGGGGTCGACCGAAATGACCGTGCGAGCACCTGCCAGCGCCCGACGAGCGAGGGAGCGGTCCGGGAAGTCGCTGATCGGGTCGGCGCCCAGCAGGATGAGCACCTCGATGCGCCCGCGTGCGGCTTCCTCGAGAATTCCGGTCGCATCCAGCCCGGCGGGCGCCACCTCGCCCCAGGCTTCGACCAAGGCGGGTGAATCCAGCGCCAGTCCACCCGGACCGGTGGTGGGGATCAGTCCAGCCTCGATCGCGCCTCGTGCGTTGGCACGGCCGGGGACGCACAGGAACCCGGCGTCGGGCACAGCTTCACGAATCGCAGCGACCGCATCGAGCACGCAATCAGGGGATTCGGCGATGTTCGGACGACCGACCACGACCTTGAGTTCACCGCCGGCTTCACGAAGGATCTCGGCAGCCGGCGCGTCGTTGCCGGGGTCGCCTGCGAGGAGCGCTGACACACTTGCTGCGAGATCACCGGGCCGGCTGGGCACG
>JBPCTP010000188.1:0-2601 GCA_051011615.1 Microthrixaceae bacterium
GGGTTCATGATCGGCACCCAGGTCGAGCGACAGGGCATCATCCGCCACGGTGCCAAGATGATCACGGCTGTCACCGAGGCAACTGTTCCCAAGTTGTCGGTCATCGTCCGCAAGGCCTACGGCGCCGGGCTCTATGCAATGTGCGGTCCAGCCTTCGACCCGGTGGCAACGATTGCGCTTCCCCCGGCCAAGATTGCTGTGATGGGCCCCGAGGCGGCCGTAAATGCCGTGTTCGCGAACAAGATCGCCGCCATCGACGACCAGGCCGAGCGTGAAGAGTTCGTCGCTGAACAGCGGCGGCTGTACGAGGAGGATGTGGACATCCTCCGGCTCGCATCCGAGCTGGTCATCGACGGCATCGTGGAATGGGAAGACCTGCGCGGAGAGGTCCACCACCGGCTCTCGCGCGCTGCCGGCAAGGACCGTTCCTTTTCCCATCGCCGCCACGGCGTGCCACCGGTGTAGGTCGGCGATGCCCTGGTGTGCGGACTGTGACCGCTTCTACACGCCGTCCACGCTCTCCGCGGAGGGCGATTGTCCTTCTGGGCACCATGTGGCCGATCCGGGTGACGCTCCGCCGATCGTGCAGTCGGCGGCGCCTGGCCGCGACGAGACCGGGCCCAAGGTGCCACAGCGTGCGCCGTGGCACTTCTGGCTGCTCGTGGCAGCGGTTGTCGTCTATCTGGGCTGGCGTCTCATCCAGGGCGTTGACTGGTTGTTTGGTTGACGCAGGCTCAGGCCCGTGCAGCTGCAACCATCGTGTCCCCACGGCCGATGGCTGGGCCGGCGACTGCCAATGGAGCGAACACGGCGGAGTAGGCAAGGCGTTTCGGCTCCGTGAGCAGTTGGCGGGTCGAGCCGAACGTGTAGCCGAGCGGGATGCGTTCGTGCGTTACCTCGACAGCGTTGAAGCCTGCGCGCCCCAGCGCCTGGCGCAGCGTCATCTCGGAGAACTGGCACAGGTGGTAGGGCGGCTCGGGGTGGGGCCAGCGCCCTACCCGCTCGGCAACCTTGAGTGACGCCGTCGGGAAGAGCCCATCAGAGTTGGGTGTGGCCAGCCAGAGACATCCGCCGGGCGCCAGCAGCTTCTTCGCGTCCCTCAACAACTCGAGCGGCTCGGGAACGTGTTCGACCACGTCCCACATGGTGATTGCGTCGAAGGTCTCGGACGAGTCCATGTCTGCGAGGGTGCCCGTTGTGACCTTCAGCCCGCTCCCGCGTGCAATGGAAGCGGTGTCGTCATTGAGTTCCACGCCGCGCACGATCCAGCCGCGGTCCCTGGCGTGGTGCAGGAACCGGCCCGTCGCACAGCCGACATCGAGCAGGCGCCCGGGCTTCTGTTGTTGCCCTATGAGGTCGAGGTGGTGCAGAGCGTTGCGATCGGCTGCAGAGCTCCGCTGGTCCGAGTCGTCAGCCAGCTGCGTGTGGAAGCCGCTCTCGAATGAGTAGAGGCGGGCCAGCTCCTCCTCATCGGGCGGGTTGGCCACATAGAGCAGGTCACACGTTGCGCATCGAACCAGGTCGTAGCCATCTTCGGTCCACACAGGCTCCGCGGTTTCGGCACCGCACAGCGGACAGTCGATGGTTTCCACGAAGCGGCAGGGTACCAGCGGCATTCCGGGGCGCAGAAAGCGCTTGGTCGCATTCGGTGCAGTTGCGGGCACGGGCTACGATGACTGCTCCCCGGGCTGTGGCGCAGCTTGGTTAGCGCGCTTGACTGGGGGTCAAGAGGTCGGGAGTTCGAATCTCCCCAGCCCGACTGGCCGCAAGGCTAGATGTACCAAGGGATCACGGCTCCGGAGAAATCCGGGGCCGTTCCCGTTTTCGGGTGAGGTGGACACCTCGAATGCGCGAGCTCGGGATTGCCTGGGAAGGGGCGATTCGGTCAAGGAGAGCCTTGGCCGTGTCGCCGCCATGTCCAGGATCCTGCTGTCGCCATCCCAGGTCTGCACAGCCGGTGTCGATGCCCCCTGGGCGACAGTCGCCCCGTTCGGGTCGCCGGGGGAGCCGCAGCCGACCGCGAAGCCGGATTCCTTATCGCATCCCAATGGGCGAATGATCCGCCACCGGCCACTATCGGAACGATGCCGTGGAGGGGTCGGGCGAATCCCTCCAACTCTGCGACGGCGGGTTGGAACACCGCACCCCGGGCCCCGTCGGACTCGGGAGTAGTCAACCGTGCACTTCATGAGGGGCTGATGCAGTGGCACCTCCGCCTCTTCGAGATCAGAACGTATTCGCAGAGAATTGTCGGCGATCGGGTTCGCCATCGGGTCCGCCTCGGGGGGCGCCGGTGCGTTTGGACTTATCGGAGCGCCTCTCTGGCGTTGCGCTTGAGGGTTGCCAGCTCGATGCGTTCGGGACGTTGTTTGTAGAAGTCATCGAGCGGATAGCAGCCAGATACCAACCCACCCCGGGGAGCGGTGGTGCAATCGGAGAAGGTGCGGCAGACCAGGCGGCGGTTGGTTTCGCGCCCGGCGAGGATGTCGGAGGCCATCTGGGGGTAGCTGAGGATCATCCGGCCGAGCCCGACCATGTCGGTGCGCCGGCGGTCCACCTCGGCCTGGGCGACGTTGGGGAGCCAGTCCTGGAGGTAGGAGT
>JBPCTP010000189.1:0-3307 GCA_051011615.1 Microthrixaceae bacterium
GGACAGAATCGCGTAGACGGCGATCCGCCAGTTGAGGGCGCTCAGGTTGGGGCCGAGCACGATTGCGCCGAACACGATGAATGCGAGCATCGTGAGCAACTCGGCGAAGTCGTGCGAAACGTCGTCCGCAAGTGGCAGGTCGACGGCGGGCCGGTACGCGAGGCCGGCTGCGAAGGCCGCGATGAACGCGTTGCCTCCGATGCTCACGGCGAGGCCGAATGCAGCCGCAGTGATACCCAGGGTCGCGAGTCCGTGCCAGTGCCGACCCGTCCAACCGGCCCTGCGTGCCCGCGACAGGATGGGTCCGGCAATCAGGCCGACGACTGTGCCGGCGATTGCACCGAAGGCCACTTCCTCGAAGAGCACCCGGAGCACGTTGGTCGCGCTCGACGCGGTGAAGCCCACTACTGCTATCGCGATGCCGGCTTCGAACACCGGGAAGGCAAGGCCATCGTTGAGGCCGCTTTCCACGTTGAGCCCCTGGCGCACGTAGACCGGGACGGAGCGGTCGGTCACGACGGCCTGGCCAAGTGCGGCGTCCGTCGGAGCGAGCATGATTCCGACAAGTAGCGCCGCCTGCCATGTGCCGCTCGGAAGCAGGAGCATCCCCGCCAGCATGCCGAATGCCATCGCCAGCGGTAGTCCGATGGCGAGCAGTCGGCCGGGCAGGGACCAGTACTTGCGGAGGTTCGTCAGATCAACGCGCGACGCGTCGGAGAACAGCACGACGGCAAGCGTCGCTTCGACGAGACCGGTGATCGTGTCGTTCGAGAGGTCTGCTTCGAGCCAACCGAGCCCATCGGTGCCGAGCAACACGCCGAGGCCGACGAACACCATCGGGCCACTGAGGGGAGTCGAGTCCAGACGCCGCGCAACCGCCGCGAAGAGCACGATGACGATCCCGATGACAAGTATCGAACCGGCCTCCACGGCGACCAGCCTCGCGGCTGTGGGTCAGTCCGTGCGGGATGACCGGTCGACGGTCGCCGCAGGAACCGGTGACTTCCCGAGCGCGTAGTCGTCCACGGGACCCTCCCAACCCTTGCACCGTGGCAGGCCGAAGAGCCCGGGCTCGGTGTTGGCCGGGTGGATGCTGCGTGTCTCCCACCACGGCGGCATCCGCATGGCAATCGTCGCGCTCAGCAATGCGAAACCCTGTAGGAACGCGAATATCGCGACGTTGTCGTAGGTCACCAGGAAGCTCAACGTGACCAGGATCTGGGGCACGTGGGTGGTTGGAACCTTGAGCTGGATCGACCTGGGAGTGTCGTGCTCGGGCGCCACGTACACGTCCCAGTAGAGGTCCTGCCAGAGCGCCTGGAACGCAGAGATGAGGCCGAACGCGAGTAGCCAGACGCCCCAACGGGGCCAACCGGTCTTGTCGGCCAGGACGTAGAGGGTTGCGAGCCACATGCCGGCGCCCGAACCCCAGATGAGCCCGAAGAGGATCTGCGCGCCCCAGTAGCGCTGCCGGTCGAAGATCAACGTGCTGGACGGCCAGATGATGAGGTAGGCCACACCAATGATTGCCACCGAGGCTCCCAGGAAGATCCACCAGGCAGGATTCTCCAGTTGTTCGGACGTGGCGATCGGCTCGCCGAACACACGAGAGGTGGTGCCGGCGATCGTTGCAACCATCCAGCTCGCGACTGAGAACACGACGCAGCGCAGCCATGCTGCTTTGGGTGAAAAGGTCTCCACAACCGCAGATTGCCACAGATCGAGTGGTCTACGGTTGGCCGAGGTCCCGGTCGCTCGGGCGGCCGGTTGCGATCGCCACAGGAGGCGCCATGCCCATCATTGGATCCCTCTTCCAGGAGTTCACCGAAACCACCGGACAGGACCCCTTCACGCATCAGAACAAGAAGATGCTGAAGGTCCACATGGGCTTCGGGCCGATCAACGCGAGGCTGGGCTCGATGGTCGCCTACCAGGGTGACGTGCGCTTCCAGAACATGGGCTCCGGCGGGCTCAACAAGATGGTCAAGTCGAAGCTCACAGGTGAGGGTGTGCAGATGATGCACTGCGAGGGATCGGGCGAGTTGTTCCTCGCGGACTTCGCATCCGAGATTCAGGTCTTCTACCTCGACAACGACATGGTGTCGGTCAACGGCGCCAACGTGCTCGCCTTCTCCGCATCCATCGAGTGGGACATCAAGCGGGTCAATGCCGGCAAGGCCTCGATGATGGCCGGCGGCATGTTCAACGTGGAGCTCCGTGGCACCGGATACGTCGCGGTCACCACCAAGGGCGACCCTGTGGCACTCGACGTCGCAGGTGCGCCCACCTTCGCCGATGCGCAGGCGGTGGTTCTGTGGACCTCGGGGGTCTCGATGGACATCCGTGTGGATACCGGCGGCATGAAGTCCATGTTGCGGGGTGGCACGGGCGAGCTGATCCAGATGGCCTTCGGAGGTCAGGGATTCGTGTTGGTGCAGCCCTCTGAGAGCGTGATGGAAGGCGGCCACCAGGCCGACAAGCAGCAGAGCAGTGGCGGTGGCCTGATGGGCGGCCTGTTGGGCGGCTGAGAAGCCACTTGGGCGCCGATCGGGCGCCTGGACCACAACACCTCAACGACGATGGTGGATGTGCCGATGGATCTGGTGCATGCCCACCAGCTCGCATCCTCGCACGACCGGTCGGTACTTCCTCGCCTGTGTCGCTTCAGTTGCCACCGTCACCTTGATCGGCGCGGTTGGTGCGCCGTCTGTGGGCGCACAGGCGGACGATGAGTCGGATCCAGCTGCAACGGCCACGACAACAACCACCGCGCCCGAGACATCCGGATCCACGGGCGCTGGGAGCCAGCGGGCGAATGCCGAAGCATCCGTGGCATCACTTCAGGTGGAGCGATCGACCGTGCGTGCGCAGCTGGCGCAGGCCACCTCTGCGCGAAACAGGCAGCACGACGAATGGTCCCTGCGGCACCTGGCGGCGGGCGCGGCAGTCATCGAGGCCCAGTGGGCGGCTACGGCGTTCGAGTCCGCTCGACTGGCAGTCGTGGCTGCCGAGCAAAGAGTCCGCGAGTACGCCACCGAGGCATACATCAACCCACCGATGATCCAGAGCCAGGCCGTCTTGTCGATCGAGGACGCAGATGACATGTCTTGGGCACACGACCTGCTCACGATCACGGCAGACGACCAGAGGCGGGTCGTGGGAGAACTCGAGGTTGCCCGGAAAGAAGCGCAAGTCGCAGCCGAGGAGGCGAAGGAAGCGTCTGCTCAGGCCGCTGCAATGGAAGCGGAGGAGAAATCGAATCTCGACGAACTGGAGGCGGCCGTTGCGCGCCAGGAACAGCTGGCGC
>JBPCTP010000190.1:0-3874 GCA_051011615.1 Microthrixaceae bacterium
GCCTACGGAACCCCAGAGCAGTTCCTTAACAGACAGCGGGGTTCCTTCACGGTGTTCTCGGGACCAGCCCTTCTCGAGACTGTCACTTCTCGGAACTGTCACTTCTGGGGACCGTCACTTACGGGAACTGTCCCTTCTCGGGACAGGGCGCCCGGTCCCGGGCCGCAACACGGACAAGCTCCCGATACGGTGAACATGTGGGGCACCTCCAATGGGACAACCGCCCGGGGCCAGGGGTCACCGGTTCCACGCATACCGTGATGGTTGCGGCCTTCTCCGGCTGGAACGATGCGGCTGACGTTGCCAGCGGCACCGTCGATCATCTGTGGGACTCCTGGGGCGCCCAACGAATCGCCCGGGTGGAACCCGACGAGTTCGTCGACTTCACGGTCAGCAGACCCGGCGTGAGCGTGGAGAGCGGTGTTCCCGGCCCGCTCTCGTGGCCCGTCACCGAGGTCGGCTGGTGCAGCCCTCGAAAGGACCTGTCCGTGGTGCTCGTGCGTGGGCCGGAGCCACAGTTCCGTTGGAAGCAGTTTTGCGACGCACTCGTGGATGCCGCGGACGAACTCGGATGCTCGACCGTGGTGGTGCTCGGGGCGATGCTGTCCGAGGTACCGCACACGCGCGACGTCCCCATCTTCTCTGCTGCACATGACAAGTCGATCCTCGACGCAGTCGGGCTCCCGGCCTCGGACTACGAAGGGCCGACCGGCATCCCCGGTGCCCTCCAGGAGTCAGCGCACGAACGCGGACTGGAGGCACTCGGGCTCTGGGCCGCACTGCCGGGCTACGCCGCCGGTGCGTCGTCGCCGAAGGGAGTGCTTGCGGTGGTGAGCCAACTCGTCTCGATGATGGACCTGGAACTGGACCTGATCGCCCTGGCCGACACCACCCGGGAGTACTCCGAACAGCTCGATGCGCTGGTCAGCGAGGACGAGGAAACGGCCGACTACCTGGCGCGCCTGGAGGAGGCCTACGACGCGGAGGGGGTGGCACTGGGCTCAGCAGAGAAGCTCGTAGACGAGGTCGAGAGCTTCCTGCGCGACCAGGGCTGAACCTTCCCCGGATACCCCGACCTCATCTGTGTCGCGAAACCCTCGCACTCCTGTGCGGTTTCGCATCACAGAACGGGTCCAACGCCAGGAGCTCAGGTCGAGACAACAGCCGAGACCTCAGGCAGGGACCTCAGGCAGGGGCCTCGAGGGCGTGCATCAGGGCACGGCTGATCTCGTGCTGCAACTCCGGATCCTCGATCGGACCTCCATATGAGGTGACGTAGAAGGAGTCCACGACGTCGTGGCCGATCGTGTCGATCCGGGCACCACTCAGGTCGACATCGAACTCGGTCAGGGCTCGGGCCAGGCGGTACAGGAGGCCGACGCTGTCGGGGCCGACAACCTCGATCACGGTCCGACCCTCGCCACCGCTGGCACCGTTGTCGAAGCGCACCGCGGGCTCGAACTGGTGCATTCCGATGTTGCGGGGACGACTGTGGGAGCGCACGCGCTCCTGGATGCGTGCTTCCAGCGCCAGTCGTTTCTGGGTGGCCTTGCGGACATCCACCTCTACGAGGTCCCATGGGACACGTCCGCCGCGGCCCGCGCGGACCACGAACTCGTCAAGTGCCCGATTTCCTTCCGAGAGGACGTTCGCGGAGACCACATCCAGGCCGTGCAGGGCGAGTGCGCCGGCCACTCTCGCAAAGATGCCGGGCGTGTCGCGGCACGAAACGGTGATCTTCTCACCTTCGCAGGCAACGGCGACACCGGGGAGCCGAAGGAGGCGACGTTGCTCGTCGGTGGGGAAGCCACCCGTGGGCGACGAAGCTCCGCTGCCCTCGAGACTCTCGATCGCTCGTGCAGCCAGTTGGTCGACGAGGTCCGCTTTCCATGGCGACCAGGCGGCTGGACCTGTGGCGAGTGAGTCCGCTTCGGTGATGGCCCGCAGTAGTGCGACTCGTTCGGCCGTGCCTGCTTCGTCGGCCACGAACGAGATCGTCTCGGAGCTTGATATGTCCCGCCTGGTCGCCACGTCGGGCAACAGGAGGTGGTGGCGAACGAGTGAGCGGATCGACTCGACGTCCTCGGTGTCGAAACCCATCCCCTGCGCGATTGCAGCCGCCATGTCCGCCCCACAAACGGAGTGGTCACCCAGCTCTGGATAGGCCTTGCCGATGTCGTGCAACAACGCGCCCATGACCAACAGATCCGGCCTCGGGGAAACCTGGATCAAGGCGGATGCCTCGGCGGCGCACTCGAGCAGGTGTCGATCCACCGTGAAGCGGTGGTACGCGTTGCGCTGCGGTCGACTCACCGTGGGTGCCCACTCGGGCAGCAGACGCGACCACAGGCCGTAGTCCTCGAGGATCTCGATCACCTCGATCGAGGGGCGGCCCCGCAGTAGCAGCTCACAGAACAGTTCCCGGCCCTCGGCTCTCCAGGGCGTTTCGGTTCGGGGGGCCTCTTGAAGTGCCACCAAGGTGGCCTCGGAGATCCGGAGTTGTTCGGTCGCCGCGAGGTTGGCGACCCGCAGAACTGCGAACGGGTCCTGCACGGGTGTTGTCTCGTCAGCGAGCGCAACCCGTGCGTCCTTTACGACCAGGCCTCCGGCCTCGCGAACCCTGCCCCGGCGGAAGCGCCCGAAGAATCCACCGTCGAGGCCGACCTTGGTGTCATGCCACGCCTCGTCGGATGCCAGCGCGATCGCGCGACCTGCGGTGGCAACTCGCTTCATGAGTACGTCCGGGTCACCGTCGCCCAGTGCCAGGGAAATCGGATCCTGTTCCTGCAGCACCAGCTTGTCGCCCGGCTTGCCCAGTCGCCGGTGCAGCTCGACCCGCACCTCCAGCAGCACGTCGTGCCGGGCCATCAGTTCATCCGACAAGCCCGTCGGAATCGGTGCTCCCGCGGCGGATGCCCATGCGAGGGCGTGTACGTCGCGCAAACCGCCGCGCCCCTCCTTGAGGTCGGGCTCGAGCATGAACGCAACCTCACCGGCGGCTGCGTGACGCTCATCGGTGGCGATCGCCAGTTCCTTGAGCCACCTGCGACCGCGCTTTCGCCAGTTGGACTTCCCGCGCTCGGCAAGGTCCGTCGTCAGGGCGGGCTCGCCCGCGATGTGGCGTGCCGACAGCAACGAGGTGGCGGTTTCCAGGTCCTCACCAGCGAGGGTGATGGTGTCGCGCACGCTCCGTACCGAATGGCCGAGCTTCAACCCGGTATCCCAGATCGGATACCAGAGCTGCTCGGCCACCTTGCGAGCCACGTCTGCGGACTCGAACAGCAACAGCAGGTCCAGGTCGGACTGTGGGGCCATCTCTCGGCGCCCCTGTCCGCCCAGTGCAACCAGCGCCAGCCCCGTGGCATCAGCGCCGGCGACGGCCAGCGCATCTTCGAACAACTCGGCGAGCCACTCATCGATTCGGGTGGTCCACGCCTCGGCGAACGCCCGGCCCCTCAGGCCGGTGTCATCCAGTAGGTCAGTGCGCACAAGCGCGGGGGGCATCCAGTGCTCCGATGATCGTCGTGGCCCGTCAGCCACTGGACCCAGCAGGACCATCCCGAGTCAGGATCAGTGGCGGACGACGTTCGTTGTGGCCCATTGTTGTCCAAGCGGACGACATCAGGTCTCACCGGGATCCGTCTGGATCCCGCTCAGCGGATACCGTCTGGATCAGACTCGGCGAACCTTCCCGTCCGGGAAGACCCCGATGTCCCCCCGGCCGGGTCGGGCCTGGCCCGGCCGGGGGAACGCCCCGTGGGTCGGGGATCGTTGACCCAGAAGCCGTCCTCAGACGGCCTCTGCGCCGCGCTCTCCGGTACGGATGCGCACGATCTCGTCGATCGTGGACACCCAGACCTTGCCGTCGCCGATC
>JBPCTP010000191.1:0-7187 GCA_051011615.1 Microthrixaceae bacterium
GGTTACACGTTCCTGCCACCCGGTGCGGCGGGCGCCCGCACGGACCTGGCCGCTGCCGATACGGGCGCACTCTTCTGGGCAGGTTCAGCCACCCACTGGACACCGGTGGCAGACACCGTGGAGGCGGCTTACCTGAGTGGCCTGCGGGCAGCCCGCCAGGTTTCGGCACACCTGCGCAACTGATTCGAGCGAACCCCGACGTGGGACCGGTCAGCCGCGTTGGAAGGCGAGGCGCCAGATCCGCCGGATCACCGATCCGAACTGCTTTGCCATCGACGCGGTGTTGTAGGGCACGTCGTGACGATCACAGATCGAGCGAACCCTGGGCGCGATCTCGGCATAGCGGTTGGCGGGGATGTCGGGGAACAGGTGGTGTTCGATCTGGTGGTCGAGGTTGCCGGACATGACGTCCAGGATCGGACCACCGGTGAAGTTCACCGAGCCGACGACCTGGCGGCGGTACCAGTCACCGCGGGTCTCGCCCTCGACGTCCTCGGCGTCGAGGAACTGCACGCCGTCGGGGAAATGCCCACAGAAGATGACTGCGAAGCTCCACCAGTTGCGCACGATGTTCGCTGCTACCGATCCGGTGAGTGAAGAAAGGACCGCAGCAGGACCGAATGGGATCGATGCGGCGGGCCATGCAACAAAGTCCTTCACAGCCTGACGGCGGATCTTCGCGATCGTTTCGTGCACGCGCTGGCGGGCCACGATGCGCGCCTCTTCGTCGGACCCGGAACCAACCGGATCGGAGTCGACCCGACCGGAATCAGGTGAATCCGGGGTGACAGGGCCGGAGGGCGGCAGCGGACTGGCAGACGCAGTAGCCGGACTGTGGCGTGCGTCGTGGAAGCCGACGCCGTACTCGAATATCGTGGCCAGTCCGACGAACGCCAGCGGCTGCCAGCGTGTACCGGGAGTCCAGGGCTGTTCGTCGTCCACACGGAACACGCCGTATCCGATGTCCGCGTCCATGCCACGCACGTTGGTCCACTGGTGGTGCACATGGTTGTGGGTGTGCTTCCACTGCGAGGACGGACATACGTTGTCCCATTCCCAAGCGGTGGAGTGGATCAAGGGATCCTGCATCCAGTCCCACTGGCCGTGCATCACGTTGTGGCCGATCTCCATGTTCTCGAGGATCTTGGAGAGGCTCAGCAGGCTGGTACCGAGCAGCCACATCGGATGTCGCTTGCCCGCCACGAGCGCCGCTCGACCGGCCAACTCCAGGCGACGCTGGAGCTTGATCAGCCGTCGGATGTACTCGGCATCGCGAGTTCCAAGATCGGCCAGGACCTCGCCACGCAGGGCGTCCAGCTCCGCAGCGAACACGTCGGCTTCGAAACCATCGGGGCGTCCGGCGGCACCGGCACCTCTGGAGTCGAGTACTTCCGGAAGCGTGGTGATCACGGGATTCTTACAGCTCCAGGGTGATGTCGGAAGCTGCAGCGGAGACGCAGATCTGTACGTGGCTTCCGGCTGCGAGAAGGGAACCGTCGCGCAGGTCACGCGCCCGCCCCTCGCGCAACGGTGTGGTGCAGCCATGACAAATGCCCATCCGGCAGCCGTGAGGTGGCTGAAGCCCTGCGGACTCGGCTGCATCGAGCAGGGTGCCGCCGCCGGATGCCGCAACCAACAAGTCGCTACGTGAGAAGCATGCGGTGTGCTCGGCATCGGGATCGTCGACCACGTTGGCGAACGACGGCGTGCCGAAGTACTCGATCCTGAGCTGGTGCTCGATACCGGCGCTCGCCCAGGCAGCACGTGTGAACTCGATGAGGCCGTGGGGACCGCACGCGAAGGTCTTGCGAACCTGCCAGTCGGGACACGACCGTGCGAGTGCGGGTTCGTCCATGTGAACGCCGGACCGACGCAGCCCCCGTTGATCGCGCGTGACGACGATTCGAGTCCTGAGCCATGGCATCGCTGCTTCCAGCGCTGCGATCTCCTCGCCGTGAAGCACGGCTTCGACTGAGGTGGCGTGATGAATCAACACCACGTCCGGTGCTGTGGTGTCACGGTCGGCCTGGCGAGCGGCCAGCCACCGCAACATGGCGAGCATCGGCGTCACCCCGCTGCCACCACTGAGCATCAGGATCGGATCCGTCTCCCGCTGCAGACAGAACTCGCCCTCGGGTTGGGACACGTACACGAGATCGCCTCTGCGGGCGCGGTCGACGAAGTAGCGGGACACGACCCCGTCGTGGCGTGCCTGGATCGTCAGCTCGACATGACGCTTGCGGGGAAGCGAGGTGATCGTGAAGCAGCGGACGTGGCGTGTGCCATCGATGTCCACCTCGATCGTGAGGAACTGTCCGGGCGAATGCGGGCGGAACCGGCGGGAGACCTTCAGGGTGACCACGGCTGCGTCGACGCCGGTAGGAACCACCGAGACGATCCTCGCCGGCATGGGTCCACCGAGTAGTCGGTCCGAGAGCCGCGGCAACAGGGCACGCACGAAAGCACCGGGGCGGTGCGGCGTCGTGAATCTCTCGAGGAGAACACCCATGCGGCTATCCTAGATTGTTGACAGTAGGTGCTGTCAAGAGATTCTCTGTAGGCACCGGGTTCGAGCAGACGACGAGAAGTGACCGCGCTGTGAGACGATCGACAAGATGACTGCCACGAAGGGCTCCAAGACGGCCAAGGCGTCGAAGCGCCGCGACAGCTCGGAATCGGATCGCGCCAGCTCGGAATCGGATATGGAAACAGACCCAGAAGAAGCTGCTGAGTCCAGCATGACTCTGGACGAACTGTCTGCCGAGACCGGCATCCCGGCACGCACGATCCGCTACTACCAGGCGGAGAAGATTCTCCAGAAGCCGCACCGGGCCAAGAACGACGCGCGGGTGGCGCGCTACACCGACGAGCATGTCGAACGACTCAAGCTGGTGGCGGAGTTGCGTGACCGCGGCCTCAAGCTTCCCGCCATCCGCCAGTTGCTCCAGGAGGGAGACGCCTCGACGCGAGTCGCCGACTGGCTGGGACTCGACTCGTCGCTGCGTGGCTCCTGGGGCCATGACGAACCGAGAATTGTTTCGGCCGCCGAGCTGGCCGAGCTGCTGGAGGGCACTCCCCCCGGCACCCAGGGCCTGCTCGAGGACGCTGGCTTCTTCAGCCGCCAGGGCCAGGCATGGCTGGTTCCGAGCGAGCCGCTGCTCGACGTGGCGGCGGGTCTGGTTCGCACTGGCGTGGACGTTGACATCGTCGTGGACGCCACGGCGATTCTTGCGGACCACCTGGGCAAGGCAGCCGACGAACTGCTCGAGCTGTTCGTGGTGGCCATCCGCCAGGGACTGGGCAAGGGCGTGGACACCGGGGTGCTCGTGGACGCCCTTCGACCCGCCGCTGGTGAGGGCGCCCGCATCATCTTCGGCCAACAACTCGAACGTGCCATCGAGGAACTACTGGCCGACACAAAGCGTCTGCGTCGCTGACCCCACCACCGGCCCGTCACCGGACCGGCCGACCCTCGCAACCACGGGGGCGGATCTACCGTTGTCGCATGGCCCCCTCGACATCGACTGTGCTGCAACGATCCAAGCTGCCCACCACGGGGCCCTGGCCGACGATCGATCCATTCCTGTTCTGCGTCCACCACCTGGACGCCTACCCGGCATCGGACGGTCAGCTGGGCCCTGATGCCGAACTGTCGGGGCGCTCCATCGGGAACGACTTCTCCAACCGTGAAGGCTGGAGCATGTATCACGGCGATCAGGTCCCCGGCTTTCCTCGTCACCCCCACCGGGGCTTCGAGACCATCACCTTCGTACGCAGCGGACTGGTCGACCATTCCGATTCCATGGGCGCCACCGCCCGCTACGGACGCGGCGATGTGCAATGGATGACCGCCGGCGCAGGCATCGAGCATGCCGAGATGTTTCCGCTGGTCGACAAGACCAGTCCCAATCCGCTCGAGTTGTTCCAGATCTGGGTCAACCTTCCGGCAGGTTCAAAGCTGGTGAAGCCGCACTTCGCGATGTTCTGGTCCGAGGACATCCCGGTGGCAGATGAGTCGGCCGAGGCCGGCGGCACACTGCAGGTGACGGTTGCAGCGTCGGAGTACAAGGGACATGTTCCACCCAAGCCACCTCCGGACTCATGGGCAGCCTCCGACGACGCAGAGGTCACCATCTGGTTGGCCGAGATCGGAGACGGCGCGACGTGGAGCGTCCCCGCCGCCATCGGTGACGAGACCGTGCGCACCCTGTACGTGCCACACAACAGTTCCTCGATGCGCGTCGGCGATGAGGAGCTCCCGGCGGGCACAGCTGCACTCGTGGCCAACGGACCGCTGGAGATCACGGCGCAAGGCGATGGCGAGGTCCTGATCCTCGGTGGGCGCCCGATAGGGGAACCCGTGGCGCAGTACGGACCGTTCGTGATGAACACCCAGGCGGAGATCCAGCAGGCCTTCGTCGACTACCGCGAAGGTGGATTCGGCGGCTGGCCCTGGGCCGACTCGGCACCCAACCACGGACCCGACGCCGGCCGGTTCGCGGTGCATGCCGACAGCCGACTGGACGAACCGCGGGAATCGGACACCGACTAGTTGAGGACCGCCGCCACGAGTTCCTTGATCTCAGGTGATGCCTTCTCCGGCGAACCGGAATCGAATGGTGGCTGAGGGTCGTACTCGATTCCCAGTTGGATGGCCTTCGCCACATCCTCACCTGCCAACTCCGCGGCGAGCGTCAGCGCCATGTCGATACCCGACGACACGCCAGCGGCAGTGATGACCTTGCCCTCGCGAACAACACGAGTACCGGTTGGCCTGGCGCCGAAGGAGGCCAGCTCCTCATACGCGCACCAGTGGGTGGTGGCCTCGAGCCCGTCGAGCACACCAGCGGCGCCGAGCATCAAGGCGCCGGTACAGACCGAGGTGGTGAAGGTGGTCTGTGGGTGTGCCTCCCGCACCCATTCCACGATTGGGTGGCCAGGATGGGCCATCTTGCGTGTGATGGTGCCGCCGGGCACGACCAGCACGTCGGGGGTCGCCACATCGGCGAGGCCCGCTTCGAGTTCGATGTGCAGCAGTCCGTTGTCGTCGGTGATCCGGCCCGGCTCTTCGCCACAGAGCACGACCTCGGCGCCCGGCAACTGGCTGAGCACCGCATACGGGCCCATCGCATCCAGGGCGGTCAGTTCGGGGTACAACACGATTGCGATCTGCATGGGATGTTTCCTGTCTCTGGGTCGGTGTTTCTGGGTCGGTGTTTCTGGGGCGGTGTTTCTGGGTCGGTCTGTCACGCTGATGCGCGGGAAAAGTGTTCGCGGTAGCGCTCGGGAGTCGTACCGACGATTCGCCTGAATGCTCGGTGCAGTGTCTCCACGCGTCGGTACCCAACACGTCGGGCGATGCCATCGATGCCCAGGTCGCTCGTGGCCAGAAGCGTTCGCGCTGCTTCGACACGGAGTTGTTCGACATGTGCAGCAGGAGTGCTGCCGACGTCGCGCCGGAACGCGCGGGCGAAGGTACGGGGGCTCATGTGCGCCCGCTCCGCCAGGGCTGCAACGCCCAGGTCTGCGTCGAGATTGCCCGGCAACCAAGCGAGCAGGTCTCCGAGCGCTGGGTCCTCGACGTTCTGGGCCTGCAACGCCACGGAGAACTGGGACTGGCCGCCCGGGCGCCGCGAAAACACCACGAGCCAACCGGCTATGTCCTGTGCGAGACGGTCGTCGTGATCCTCTGCCACCAGCGCGAGAGTCAGGTCGATCCCCGCCGTCACTCCTGCGGAGGTCCACACGTTGCCGTCCTTGACGAATATTCGGTCACCCTCCACGTCGAGTTCCGGGTGTCGCGTCCGCAGCACGTCACACATCGCCCAGTGCGTTGTTGCTGTACGGCCCTCGAGCAGTCCTGCAGCAGCGGTGACCAGTGCTCCGGTGCAGACCGACGCGATCCGTTGCGCCCGCAACGCGATGGTCGCCAGTGATTCGAGTACCGCCGGAGTCCCGGCCACCGCGTCTGCACCCGGACCGCCCACCACCAGCAGTGTGTCCACGCGCTCGCCCGAGATGGCCTCGGCCGCAAGCGAATGATCTACCGCAACCGTCACCCCGGCACTGGATGCGACGGCTTGCCCACCAGGTGAAACGAGTGCTCGATGGTAGGTGGCGCCATCGCGGAGGAATCCGGCCACGCTCATGACCTCGACTGGCCCCGCCAGGTCCAGGAGCTGGTGACCATCGAACACGACGATCACGACCCGGTGGGGTGTCTGGTCCAGCTGTTGCGAAGTCACGGTGACCATGATCCGCCCGTACCGCGATGGCGTCAATGCACATCTCATGACGATTTCTGCCACCCCAGACAGATCAAAGAGTGTTTTGTAAGCTCGGGCACACCCTGCATCGACGCTCTACCCGCTTGCCGATGTTCCGGCATCGCAGCGTGGCATGGCCTCCTACGTCGAGGCCGATGCGAGTCCGGGACTCATCAAGTTCGTCCCTTCGGCCACGGACTCCGGTGAGTTCTCACTGACCTCGGCTTCTGCGCCTCGGGCACCGTCACCTACTCCGGGGGCAACTCCTCGTGTCACACGGGCACGCTCGGCTACGGCCCGACCGTTGTGCAGACCACGGGCGACCAGGTGCAGGTCGGCATCATCAACCAGAACATCTACCAGCGCGTCGGCGCTGCGGTGGACGCACCGGCGACGGTCCCCTTCGGGGTCGGCACCGTCGCGTCGGGGGACCTTCAGTCAGTTGCCTTGCGCCACCAGACGCCGGTCCAGTCGACCTCGTGCATCGGGTCGTCGATCCCGTGCTCGGCCCGATAGTCCGACACGGCCTGACGGCAGGGTTCCCAGCCGCCGTGGTCATCCACTATCAGGAACCCACCCGGCGACAACTTGGGTTCGAGATGCACAAGCGCATCCATCGTGGATTCATAGAGGTCACCATCGAGGCGCAACACTGCGAGTTGCCTGATCGGAGCGCCCGGGAGCGTGTCGCTGAACCACCCCTCGAGGAACTTCACACGCTCGTCCAGCAATCCGTAGCGATCGAAGTTTGCCCGAACCGCGTCCGCATCGACCTTGAGCATGCCGACGCCCGACCAGTCGAGTCCCTCATCGGCCGGGTAGCGGTCGGCGTCAGGCACCGGCAGCCCATCGAAGGAATCTGCAACCCAGACGTCGCGTTCGATGTCGCCCATCGCCTCGAGCACCCCGCGCATGAGGATG
>JBPCTP010000192.1:0-3274 GCA_051011615.1 Microthrixaceae bacterium
CAGCACGACGGCGCCCACCACGAGCGCAACCGTGCAGGCCGCCGCCGCCAACCAGGCACCGCGGTGGCGCCCAGAAGGAACCGCAACACCGTCGGCGCGTCGCTCGACCTCGCCCCACGCCAACGGCGCGGGAGCATCGGCCATCGCACGGGTCAACGCATCGCGGATTGGCTCACGGCCGTGGTCGGTCATGTCACCACTCCCCGCAACCGCGTACGGGCGCGGGCCAGTTGACGTCGGACCGTCCCATCGCCGACACCCAACGCGTCGGCGACCTCGGACACCGACATGTCCTGCCAGTACGTCAGATACGTCACCGCCCGTTGTTGCACACTCAGTTCCTCCAGTGCTTCGAGCAGCCCGTCGGGCTCCTCGTCCACCACCACGTCTGCATTCGAGGATCGAGCCGTCACCACGCGCAACTCACGCTGACGGCGCCGACTGTTCTGGCGGTGGTACATCCGCGCCCGATTCGCAACCGCACCGAACAGAAACGCCTTC
Source organism: Microthrixaceae bacterium (assembly GCA_051011615.1). GTDB lineage: Bacteria > Actinomycetota > Acidimicrobiia > Acidimicrobiales > Microtrichaceae > JBPCTP01. The sequence continues at coordinate 502 of JBPCTP010000192.1, forward strand.
ACGTTCACCGCCGACGACCAGGCTCCATCAGCCCGGGCGAGGAGGTCGGCAAACGTGTCGGCCACCACGTCGGCCGCAGCCGACACCGGAACCAGCACCGTGGCGTAGCGCACGAGCTCATCGGCGTACTGGTTGTACGCATCCTCGAGCGACACCTCGTTCACACCTCTACGTTGCCACCGCACCAACATCTGGGTGACACGGCTTCAGAAATCCGTCGATGCAGTCCCGCACGCCACGACCGATCAGAGGTCCAAGGGTGTAGATCCCTCCAGGTGCAGCCCAACGATCGGCGGGATATCACATCACATGTTCGAGGACATGTGCGTGCTGCATGCGCACGCACACGCCTCGAACATGACGCGGTCACGGACAGACGACGTCAGGATTCCAATTCTCGAACATCCCCGCAGGATTCGGCTTCCACACCCACGCATGCAGGATGTACCAGCCGAGAGCGGAGTTCAGGATCCCCATCTCCTGACCCAGCACCGTCGGCGGACCCTCGTTGCCTGCGTCGTGCCAGAGGTCGGCTGGCACGATCCACTCGACCGCAACCAGGTGCACCTCGCCGTTGGGGAGCGGCTCGTAGACGAGACCCTCCGGGTGCAGCGGGTCGAGCACGGTGTCCTCGATCGCGTTGCGATCGAAATAGTGATACCCCATCGCTCCCTTCTCCGGGTTGGCGACACATCCGGTGATCGGGATGTCCTCCCTACCCGAGCCGAGGAGATGCCCGGCATCGATCGCCTTGTCGACGCGATGGAACTGTGCGGTCGCGGCACGTACCTTGCCAAGGTCGCTCTGGCCAGGACTCGAGCCGGCGCTCGCCACCGAAGAAGTGGCGAGCGCTGAAAGCGCCAGTGCCCCCGCCAAGACCGCGCCTCCTCGGCGGCGGGCGGGGCTCGATCCATCCCATTGGTGTCGTCGGAAGTTGTGCATGATGTCCTCCTCGTTGCCGTGGCAGCCACCGGATGTGCCCCCACACCCGTACCGTTGCCACAGACCCGACATCCGGGTGACAGGATGCAACATCTCGTCGACGAAGCCATGCAACAGCGCGATCTCGGCACCCTTCAACTGGCACGAAACCGTCCGGCACCGAGCGACGATGGCGGCGCAGAACGATCGACAATGCGCGCACCGTGATCGGCCAGGCCGTCGGAGCGCCCGATAGCACTTGCTTTCTTCTTCGAGCTCTGCGCATCCCATGAGTGCCGATGAGTGGCACCCATACCCGGCGATGGGTGACAGGTTTGGGACAGCGAGCGAGTTGGTGTCATTGGAGGGCGCAGAGACGACGACCCTGACCTCTCTCGAGTTGGGCTCCACCCCGGAGTGTCCCGCTCAGGTTGAGTTTCTGACTCATGCTTCGGAAGCCTCCCAAGTGAGGCCGTGCTTTGGGATCGAATATGTCGCGACCGGCGTCGTTCGGAACCCGACTGCATCGAGGAGGTCGCGAGCTGCTGGCGAGATCAAGATCTGGCCGGGGTTCGCAAGGCGGACTAGTTCCGCCGTCAAGAACACGCTGCGACCGGTGATGTCGTCGCCGACAACATCGATGGCGCCGAAGTGGATCCCTGACCGTGTCTGTTGGTCGTTGTCGGACAGTCGGTCACGGACTCCGCGTGCGAATTCAACTGCGTCTCTCGGATCACGGAAGGTTGCGACGCAGCCATCGCCAATGATCCGCAGAGTTGTTCCGTTGTGCTGGTCAGACTCGTCCTCGAGGTTCTTCTGCCAACTCTCTACAGCTCGTACCAGCACGTCGTCGGAGGCGGCGGCGATGGCCGATGCGCCAACGACATCAATCATGGCGACAGCAGCGAGCGGAGAAACATCGAGGTCGGAAACGTGGAGCCGGGGAGAGCCTGGGTCCAGGTTTGGTCCGAGCAGCTGGAAGATCTCCTGGCGACGCCGAAAGTCGCGTATCCGATGTGTCCCAAGGCTACGGAACGTGAGGCCCTCAGTGAGATTGTGCTCGGTCATCTCGACCACAGCCGCGCTTGCGAGGACCTGGCCTCCGTGTCCGAGCCCTCGAAGTCGTGTCGTCTGGTTCACAGCGAGCCCGTAGTAGTCGCCGTCACGATCGAGAGCCTCCCCGACGTGTACTCCCGCGCGCACTCGCAAGCTCAGACCACTGGGCCAAGGCTCTGTTTCGACAGCGGCGACGAGGTGTGCGCAGGCATGAATCGCGGCGGTCGGGCTCTGGAAGACGACGAAGTGGCTGTCGCCCTCGCCTCGATCCTTGATGACAACGCCGCTGTGACGTTGCATGGTCTGCTCGACGACTTCGTCCAGGCGGGCAGTCGCGCTGCCCATTGCCTGTGGGTGTTCGGTCCAATGAGCTGTGCTGCCCTCGATATCTGTGAAGACGAAGCACAGCACCCCCTCGCGCTGACTACTCACATCGGAATGATGTCACGGAGACGTACCTCCCCCCGACAAGACCAGCCCGTGCCCCGTTCACCCGCGGCGAGCGCAAGACACAAGGTGTGGTCACACGTGCCCCAACGTCGACTGGCACGAAGTCGAGCAAGCCTTGCGTCGAGGCTTGCCAACGATGGGTGAGGGTCCTCCAAACCGCTCGCGACGTTCGAGGCGCATCGAATCCCGGCCCGCGCTATCTATCAGCACCTGTGTGGCCGTCTGCGCGCTGACGTGGGGTTCGGGTTGTCAGGTGCGGACGCTCAGGAAACGGCACACAGCGCGTGTCGCCGTGTTGGTGCCAGCGTGGACAGACCGGGACGGAACCGGAACTCGGGCAGGTCTG
>JBPCTP010000193.1:0-3800 GCA_051011615.1 Microthrixaceae bacterium
CGATGACCGCCCTGATCACCACGACGTTTCCCGACCTTGATGCCTACGGCGAGTACTCCGATACGCTCGCGACCGACGATCAGTGGCAGACCTTCTGGGCCGGCGCGCTGTCCGACCCGACCGCGGATCTGGTGCGATCCGGCCTTTACCTGAACATCAGCGACTGACCTCGACCGGCGGGGGCAGGGCACGGCTCATCCGCGCGGTCTGCTCACAGATCCACCTCAGTACCCGAACCCGCCCGTCATGCCCGTGCGGTAGGCACGGTTCACCAGGAATCGATCAGCCGGGCAGCCCCCGGAACTGCAACGGGGGCGACTCCGCCTCACACGCCGAGACATCGACATCGGTATCCGGATCGACCACGAACCCAGAGCGAAGCTCGCGCAGACATCGGGGCGGGTCGAACACCAGGTCGTCGCTGAGGGTTTCGAACTCGGCCAGCACGGCATCGTCGAGCTCCGAGGCCATCTCGGCTCCCCAGCCGTTGGCTCCGGCTACGCCCAAGCCGCCCACGGCAACCAGCGTCGGGACCGACCCGATCACTGTCGACTGCAGCTCTCCGTGCACCGAAGGAACGTCCCATGCGGCGCACACGTCCTTCAACCACGCATCACCTGCGCCCGCATACTGGGCCATCGTCGACTCGGCCACCTCGCCGAAGGGAACCTCCGGCAGGTCGTAGCTGCAGATCGTGGACAGGTAGGCCGGGCCCGGCGCATCCTCACCCACGAAGAACCCGACGTCCTCATGGATGCCGGCGGACGCCGTCAACTCCGTCGCACCGCTCAGCACGGCTCCCGGGATCAGTCCCACCTGCTCGGAGACCTGGAAACCGGCCCGCATCGCCTTGGCAAGTCTCCGGCCATCGAGGAGAACGCTGAACGGACCCTGCTGATCCAGCGAGCGAGCTTCGATCACCTGCGGATCCGCCTCCAGCTCGGCCCATGTGGACTCGTACTGGGCCTCCAGGTCCTCGAAGGCCTGCGAGCAGACGTCATCCTTCTCGCACAGATCCGACAGCCGTTGCACCTGCACGCTGAGGGTGTGGGACGGGTCGCCCAACACAGACTCGCCGGGGGGCACCGGATTAGTGAGAAGCATCGCATGGACGCCGTCCGGGTGTGTTCGGGCGAAGGCGACCGCTGCAGGCGTGACGTAGCCGCCCGCGGCCACCACGACCTCGTCCTCGCCGAGGGCCACGGCGAGATCACGAAGGTCAAGTGAAGTCGCTGAAAGGTTGTAGGCGTCGCGCGAGCGGCCCTGCGCTTCGAGCACCGACGCGCACTCACCCGCAGCTGCGGACCTCGTGGCGACCAGCGCCTCGGAATCGGGTGGTTCGTCAAGGGTGTCAGCCCACACCGAAGAGACGCCCGGGCACAACTCGGCAAGGTCACTGGTCCCCGGGGAGCCGCGCGGGGACAGCCACCAGGTGTCGGCCACCGCTGGAAGGGACGAACCCGCAACCGATTCGTTCAGATCCAGGACCAGCACCGGCAGTTCGGTCTGGGGGTCCTCGGCCTCCACGCCGACAACAGGGAGCCTGATCGTAGGGCCATCCGGGGCATCACGGGACTCCGGCACAATCAACTCGTTGCACTTCGCCGAGGGCATGGCCATCTCCAACTCAGGCGCGCAGTCCACGGCCGCCAGCGCCGGCGTGTATCCGACAGGGCCACCAAAGCCAATCGCCTCGGTGGTCACCCGCGCGGAGTCCGCCGTCTCGACCGGATCTCCGTCTCCATCGGCTGCGACCATCACACCCGCGACCACCGTGGCGACAATTCCTGTGGTCAAGCCCGCGAGAACCCACTTGCGGCGAGATCCACCGCGCGCGACCTGTGCCGGCTCGGGTGTCTCGTGACCCTGTGGATCCCTAGAGGGCTTCGGCAGTTGCGGATCCACCCGCACGACCGCCACAGGAGCAGCGAGGCCTTTCAGCTCCATGGATCCACGGACCCGGAACTCATGGGCCGCACCCCGGCTCCCGACGAGCGACTCGACCAGAGCGGGCGCAAGTGTTTCGCCGGCCTCAGCAGCGTTGCAGAGTCGCGCTGCCTCCACGACGGGGGTACCGAACCAGTCGCCGTCCTCCTCGATCACCTCTCCGGCGCTGACACCGACGCGGATTGCAACCGGGTCCTCGCGCTCGAGGCCATCGACAGCTCCATGCATGAGCCGGGCGCACTCGAGGGCGCTGATCGTGCTGCGCTCGAAAACGACCATGATTCCGTCGCCGAGGTGCTTGACAACGGTGCCGCCGCACCGACTCGCCGACTGGGTCAGCGCGTCTATGAACTTGCGGCGGAATACATCTCCCTGTGCGTCACCCAGACGCGTCAGCCGAGCAGTGGAGTCCACCAGATCGCAGAACAGCACGGCCACCGTGGCGGTCCTGTATGAAGGCGAATCAGCGGACATCTTCCCTTCACCTCGGAGCTTTCGGTCGATGCAGGGGACATCAACGGGTTGCGTCCTTGTCAACACGAGCTTACGCATAGCAATGGACCGGCCGGACGCGGTCGGCCACCTTTCGCTCGAGCAGGCCACACGTTGGTGGCGTCGGGGGTCTGCGGCACTCCCACCCCGGACCCATGCCTCACGCGTCGCCACAATGTACGCCGGATTCGACGGACTCTTTACAGCTGCAGGCGTGCACGAGACCCAGGGACACGCAGGATGGGTGGGAGGCGCGCTGGCCGAGGCTTCTTCGGACCTGGACGGCGCCGTCGCACATTTCCAAGAGCCGTCCAGGCACATCGAGCAGCCGGCGAACGACCGATCCTGGCGAACAGCGGACCCTGGAAGGTGGCTGGACCGAATCGATTTTGGCACCGCAGGACTCGGAACCCGGCCGGCGGCTGGGAAGCCCACACTGAGCAGCGGCCTGTCCGGCGCCCCTATCATCCGATTCCGATGTCACCTCCGAACCCGACTATCGACGTCAAGATCGGCTTCATGCCTTCCTCAAACGCGATCGCGGATGAGGACCATCCCGGGCTGCTACGCGCCGGCGAGCGGGCGTCGGCTCCATATGTCGGTGACAACGTGGACTTCCACACCTGTACAGCGGTGGATCTGTGCACCGACGATGGCGGCGATCCCGACCTGATCGACTCAGGCTTCGACACAGTTGACCTCTCGGCCTTCGACGACCTCCAGCAGGCGTTCGACCGGATCCGTGAAGCCGGTTCCATCAGTGACGAAGACGCAGCGACCATCCGCTCCTCACTCGAGGGGGCCGCGCTCAGCAGTTCCGGCGCCGGGAGGCTGACTGTGATGCACATAGCGGATGAGGGCTTCATCATGCGCAAGTCCGGACCCAACGGGTTGTCGGTGGTGGGATCTCGTTCGGTTGGCATGAACGACCACGGCGTTGCCACATCGATCCATGCCGACCAGGACGTGTTCGGAACTCCGCTGACCCAACTCATGGACGGGCGTGCGCCGGAGTTGTTCCGCCACGATTCCCCTGACGGGCAGAACCACGAAGCCGGGCTGATGCTGGTCAACCTCTGGATCCCGTTGCAACAGATCACACAGCCGCTGACGCTGGCGGACGGTCGCAGCCTCGATCGACGTCGCCACCAGCTGCGCTACGGACTCGCAACCAAGTCCTTCCTCGAGCGCGACGACGACATGGTGATCAACGACATCTGGACCTTCCTGCACGACCCTGGCCAACAGTGGTTCCTGCGGTCGGACATGGACCATCGAAGCGCTTACGTGTTCAACACGCTGAGCACGGCACATGGGTCCTGCACGCTGCCGGGTGAGGACGTTGCGGAGCAGTGCTACCT
>JBPCTP010000194.1:0-2856 GCA_051011615.1 Microthrixaceae bacterium
CACCAGGACCGTGGGCGGAAGACAACGCGGGGTCGGCACCGTGAGTGAGGGCAACTCGTTCGAGTTCGAGAGCGTGGACTCCTTCGTGCCGGGCGCCGTCGGCGAGCCGGGAGACCGCACCTTCTACCTCCAGGCTCGGATTGGCGAACAGGTCGTGTCGCTGCGCTGCGAGAAGCAGCAGGTCGGGATGCTCGGCCGCTACCTCGGACAGCTTGCAGAGGCACTCGGGCCTGTCGAACCAGATCGGGACGTGGTCGGCATCATCGAACCCGTGCAGGAACAGTGGACCGTCGGCCAGCTGTCGGTGGGGGTCGACGAGGTCAACGGAAAGATCCTGGTGACCGCCGAGGAATTGCTGGTCGAACAGGTCGAGATCGAAGGTGGCGATGACCTTGCGGACGACGAGCTGGAGGCCCTGCTCGAAACGGCGGGCGACCTGATGGGCGATCCGGCCGAAGCCCGCTTCGTACTGAGCGCCGGCCAGGCGGTGGCCTTTGGAGAACGCGCCGAGGAACTCCTGGCCGCGGGTCGCCCACCGTGTCGACTCTGCGGGGCGCCCATGGATCCGGAGGGCCATGCATGCCCGCGCTGGAACTGACCAGGTGACACACCCCGAAGGCCCCGAACAAGACCAAGTCGTCGAGGGCGACGAGGAGCCGTCGCCGTTCGTCTACGACGCCACCGTTGCGCCTGCCGATACCGATGCAATGGTGCACCTGCTCTCCGATGGCCACATCGAGGTACTGGGACTGATGCCGTGGTCCTCCAACGGCACATTCCTGACCCAGGTCACCTGCGGAGAGGACCACGCTCCCGCCATCTACAAACCAGCCTCCCAGGAACGACCACTGTGGGATTTTCCCTACGGCCTGTGGCAACGAGAGGTGGCTACGTGGGAACTCTCCGAACTCCTCGGCTACGCGCTCGTGCCGCCTACGGTCGCCCGCACAGCCGGGCCGATGGGCGAGGGGTCGTTGCAGGCCTTCGTGCCCGCGCGCTTCGAGGAGCACTACTTCACCCTCCGGGAGATGGACCTACCGGGCCTCGTCGAGGATCTTCAGCGTCTCTGCGTGTTGGACCTGATCGCCAATGCCACCGACCGCAAGGGTGGGCACTGCCTGATCGACGACGACGATCGTCTCTGGGCCATCGACAACGGCCTCAGCTTCCATGCCGAGTTCAAGTTGCGAACTGTCATCTGGGACTTCGCGGGCGAAGAGATCCCCCGCCCCGCGTTGGAGCCCGTGCGGGCCCTGATCGACGACGGCGTTCCGGAGCGACTCGCCCGCTGGCTCACCGACGCCGAGGTGGACGCGATCGGGTCGCGGGCCGGCGGCGTGCTGGCGTCCGGCCGCTTCCCCCGGGACCCCACCGGCCGCCGTTACCCCTGGCCCCTCGTCTGAACACGAGTACGAATTGTCCGCCTCATGTTCCCGATTCGGGAACATGAGGCGGACATTTCGAGAGGCTGCTCACTTCGGACCGTGGCTGAGTGATCAGCGGGCCACGGGGCCGAAGCAGCGGCGGGTGTAGGCGTTCTCGAACACGCCGCCGGGGTCGAGCCGTGCACGCGCGGCGATGAAGTCGTCCCAACGCGGATAGACCGGAGCGAGGTCCGACGAGGAGCGGAAGTGGAGCTTGCCCCAATGGGGTCGGCCGTCATGGGCCTTCATGATGTCTTCCACCGCATGGAAGTAGCGCTCGTAGGGAGTGCCCTTGTAGGTGTGAACCGCGATGTAGCCCGATGGTCGGCCGTGTGCTGTCGAGAGCGCCACGTCGTCACCCTCGACAGCTCGGACCTCGATCGGGAACATGGTGGGGCTACCGGTCGAGTCGATCCAGCTGCGCACCTCGCTGAGCGCGGACAGGGTCGCCTCCAGCGGCACGGCGTACTCCATCTCGACGAAGCGCACCTTGCGCGGCGATGCGAACACCTGGAACGAGGGTTCGTTGTACTCGACCCTTCCCACCGATGGCACCCGGCGTGCGAGATCCGGCACCAGCGAGGGCCGCCTGCGGCCGACCCGGTTCGCCAGCCCGAACGCTCCGTTGGCGATCAGTTCTTCGTTTCGCCAACGCGCGAAACGCGACCGGTCGTTTCTCACGTCATTGTTGCGGCGGTTGGTCTTGGTGAGCGTCCAACCCGTGTGCGGCACGTAGAAGAATTCGAAGTGGTCGTTTTCTGCCACCAGATCGTCGAAGTTCTCGATGACGTCGTCGAGGCGACGTGGCTCCTCGATGGCATGCAGGTTGAATGCGGGCACGACCTGGAGGGTGATGGTCGAAATGATGCCGAGAGCGCCCACGCCAACCGGTGCAACCGAGAGCAGCTCCTGGTTGTTGTCGGTATCGATGTCGACGATTTCCCCCGAGCCATCGACGATCCGCATGCCCACGATCCCAGCGGAGAGGTTCCTGAATCGTCTCCCGGTGCCATGCGTTGCGGTCGAGGTGGCCCCTGCCAGTGACTGGACGTCGATGTCGCCCAGGTTCTCGATCGCAAAGCCGCGACTCCACAGGTAGCGCGAGACGGCATGCAGCTGCGCCCCGGCCTGCACGGTCAGCAGACCTGCCTCCACGTCGAGATCGAGCACCCTGCCGTAGTCCTCGAGGGACAGCAGCACGCCGTTCGTCGTTGCTGTGTCGCTGAACGAGTGGCCCGCCCCCACAGCCTTGACGTGGACTCCATCGACGCGGGCACGCTTGACGATCTCGCAGATCTCGTGCTCGGTGGTGGGCCGAACCACGTCCACCAGTGCTCGCTGGTTGCCGGCCCAGTTGCTCCAGATGCTCGCCATGGCTCCTCGATCCGCGTCCGCTGGGTGAAAAAGCCGACGACCCCCTGCTCAACGCAGG
>JBPCTP010000195.1:0-3878 GCA_051011615.1 Microthrixaceae bacterium
TCTCGATGATGTCCCACCTGTGCTGTTCAGGGACACCCTCGTCGTGCATTTTGTTGTCTCCTCGGTCGTCGCCCCGGCGATACGGCCCCACCAGGCGTTCGTCAGGGGTGTTTTGGGAATGCTCGCCTGCGGGAACCGGCTGTCTGTGGCCGGGCTTAGTGTCAATTCTCGGGTGCGAGAGCCGCTCCCGACGGCGCTACCGCGACTGTTGTCGAGCGGGCCAAGAAGGCATGGGAGCCGGGCGCCCATTCGCCCGCCGCACGCGGGGCGGGACCGGCTTCTCGCTTACGCGTGCTACCGGCTGCCGCCGTAGGGCCGAGTGATGATCTCCAGCAGGTGGCCGTCAGGGTCAGGGAAGTAGACGCCTCGCCCTCCATCGTTGGTGTTGACCTCACCTTCAGTCTGCGAAAACGGATCGGCCCAGTACTTGCCGCCGCCATCGACGATCCGACCAAAGATGTCGTCGAAGTCCGGCTCCGAGACCAAGAACGCATAGTGCTGCTGCGCGATCACATCGCCGGTGGTCTCGAAGTCGAGCGAGATGTCGTTGGCCAGCTCAACCACCTCGAACGGCCCCGAACGGACAGGAGCGTCGAGTCCGAGGATCTCAGCGAGGTAGCGAGCTGACACCCTGTTGTTCCTGCAAGCAACGATCGTGTGGTTCAGCTGTACTGCCATCAGTCCGACCCTATGGCTTCAAGTGAACTTGAAGTCAAGACCCGTCATCCAGGGACTGCGCTTAGCCTGATAGCGCGACAAGTTCGAGCCGCCGACCTGAGAGACGCAATCATCACGGGTGCGCGGAGAAGTTGCGGAACGTGCACCAGAAGCGGTTCCTTCAAGACTGGTTCGCGCATGCAGGCATGCGGCGCCGTTGTGTTGCTGACGCACGTTCGCAGGCGGTCCGGGCGCTCGGCATCGCGGATGACGCAAGCTGCACTAGCGGCGTGTTCGGGACTGCGACGTGGTGGCGTCGCCGGCGGTCAGCCGTTCGACGATGCCGAGGCCTCGCCGGTGGCTGCCGCGTACGCCGTGATCTCGGTGGACAACATCGCAGCATCGGATTCGTCGAGCCACGAGCCGGCAACGCCATCGAGTGCAATATCCACCATCTCAGGGGCGCTGTAGCCGAACGCCGCTGCGGTCAACTCGTACTCTTGGGTGAGGTCGAGACCGACCAGTGCCGGATCGTCGGTGTTGAGCGTTGCCAGCAACCCTGCGTCACGCATGGCGGGGTAGACGTGGTCGGCGATGTCGGCGACGACGTCGGGGTTGATGCGGACATTGGCGTTCGGGCAGACCGTCAACGGCAGCCGTCGCTCGGCAAGCCGGCGAACCAACTGCGGGTCGCCGAAGATCGAGATGCCATGGTCGATGCGTTCGCAACCAAGCACATCAACAGCGGTGGCGATCGCCGACGCCGGTGAGTTCTCGCCTTGGTGGGCAGTGCGCCGCAGCCCGCCACGACAGGCGAGCTCATATGCGGGCAGAAAGCTCGCCGGATCGATCCCTGCCTCGGTCGAGTCCATCCCCAGCCCGATGACGCGATCGAAGCCTGGTGCACCCGAGCGACGCAACTCGACGAGGTGACGGACATGTTCGATAGCCACCGAGGGGCCGAAGTCTCGATCGATGTCGAAAATCAACCGGCAACGCGTTCCGGTCTCTTGCTCAGCGGCGTTCAATCCCCGATCGAGCGCGGCAACGATGTCAGCGAGGTGTTGACCGTCTTCGAGGTGGCGGGCAGGGGTGAAGAACATCTCCCGATACCGAAGACCATGCGGCGCCGCATCAACGATCGACTCGTAGGCGAGGCGCTCCCAATCCTCAGGCGCGCGAAGCACACTCTGCACGAACCAGAACACGCGCAAGAAGCCCGTCAGATCGCCATACGTGAACAACTCGTCAGGGCTGGCTGCCGGAAGTGACACGCCATGGGCTGCGGACAGCTCCGCAATCGTCGAGGGACGCATCGTGCCCTCGACGTGACAGTGCAACTCCACCTTCGGGAGCGCCGAGAACCACTCACTCGGCAGCGACGACGAAACCTCGGACGGGACGTCGGTCACCGAAGCCTCACCCACCAACCCTATGTTACGCACCCCGAACAGCCGCCGTCCACGGACACAACGGTCAACACGAGCGGCCGACCGCGAGCAGTCGCCTGCGCAGCAACTCACCGCGAGGCAAGCCCAACCCCGACCGCCGGGTACGGTGCGCCGGCCGCTGCGATCGTCAGGGGTGCTTTGCGCACACTGGTCTGGGGAGCAGTGATGTCCGGGCACGTCTGCGCAGGTAGGCGAGCCTTCGACTGATTCTCCTCGTGGGGCCATGCTTCGGTCCGCGGCCGATTTGGAGTGAGCTCTGGTGCAGGTTGCGCTGCTGCGGTGCAGGTGGCGGTGGCGATCAGCTGGGGGGCAGCGGTTCGCTCAGACCCATCGCGTTCGCCGAAGTCAGGCGCTTCATCCCAACGACAAGGGGGCACGACATGAGTAAACGACGGGCGATATTGGCGCTCGCATTGATCTGTGGTTCGGTGGTAGGTGTCCGGACCGTCACCGAAGCGAGTTCTTCAGAGGCCGACCTGGTCGCATTGTGCGAGTCGCTGTACGGCGACACGTTCGGCGTACCGAACACCGAGCCAATGGGTGCCTGCCAGTGGGACATGGCGCTCATCAACGCGACGAACGAGACCTACGGACATGCGACCGGGAAGGGGGTGACGGTCGGCATCATCGACAGCGGGGTCGACATGACTCATCCCGACATCGCCCCGAACCTCGATGTCGACCTGTCGTGCTCGTTCATTTTCGACGACACACCGACTGCAGGTCCCGGCGAAGCCGGCAACGGGGACTGCTCCAACAAGGCCGCCGTGCAGGACCGCGGTGACCACGGCACACATGTCGCATCGACGGTGGCAGCACCTGTCAACGGTGTGGGCATCGCGGGTGTCGCGCCGGAGGCGACGATCGTCGCTCTGAAGGCCTGCACCCAGGTCGGGTACTGCTTCGCTGACTCCGTCGCCGCAGCCCTCCGCTACGCCGGCCAGGTACAGCTCGACATCGTCAACCTCAGTCTGTTCGCCGATCCCTATCTCTACTACTGCAAGAACGATGCAGAGCAGCGAGCAATCCTCAAAGACATCGAAGCAGCAGCTAGGTACGCACAACAGCGCGGTGTGCTGATCGTCACATCAGCCGGCAACGGTGCCTCCGATCTGCAGCACCCGGGCATCGACGACACGAGCCCCGACTACCCACCGGGCAACGAAGAGATTCGTGACGTCGGCAACCATTGCCGCGTCGCTCCCACTGAGCTGCCCGGAGCGCTCACTGTCTCGTCGACCGGACCGATCGGCTATCCGGGATATGACCTGTGGATCGCCGACTACTCCGATGTCGGCATGTCGCGCGTCGACGTCACAGCGCCCGGCGGCGACTATTTCCAGGCGACTGGAACCGTTCAGGACGCCGTCCTCGGCGCAATGAGTTCCACCAGCGATTCGGTCGACGGCATCTGGGACTTCTTCGACTTCCTTGAGCAGAACGCGTTCCCCGGCCTCACGGCTCTCAGTGACACCGGCGATCGATACGGCTACCTGAACGGCACGTCGATGTCGTCACCTCACGCAGCCGGCGTGGCCGCGCTCATCAAGGAGAACCATCCCACGTGGAAGCCGGGAGCGGTGAAGGCGGCCGTTCAGCGCACATCGCAGCAGCTGCCCTGCCCAGACGATTGGGCGCCGTTGAACGGCGGCGACCAACGCGAGAAGTGCTACGGCCAGAACGGACGCACCTCGTTCTTCGGTCACGGACTCGTCGACGCACTCGCCGCAGCCCAGGAGTAGACGGCCCCGTCCAGAATGTCACCTGGCG
>JBPCTP010000196.1:0-3271 GCA_051011615.1 Microthrixaceae bacterium
GCGGCGATGAGAGTGATGCCAGGCTGTGGTACCGGCGCATGGTTTCCAGTAGAGACGACGCTGACCTCAAAGGCAGCGGGTGCGCTGCCAGTGTTGCCCAGCTTCACGACCAACACGGCCGCGCCCGGATGGGGGCAGACAACCTCGGCCGCAGCGTTGGGCTCGGGATGGGCGCGTTTCGGGCGGCAGTCGAAAGTGTGCACGCGCTGGGCCAGCACATTGCCGTTGCCGTCTCTCGTCCTGAAGACGTAGGTGGTGCCGTCGGCGAACCACCTCACGAGAGTGTTGCTGGTACCGGCGTCGACGGTAGTTGTGTTGTCATGTGTCTGGCCCGCCGGATCCGTCCACTCGAACGTGGCCTTCTGAGAGGTCAGGCTGTGGTTCGTGACGACGGTAGCGACCTGCGCCTTCACGGCGGAGGGGCAACTCACGTCGATGGTCGCGGACAGGGCCTTCCTCGGTACCAGAACAACGGCTGGTTCCGGAAGATCGAGTCCTTCTGGAATCTTGTCGACTCGCTGGGCGGCGGCGCCTGTGGCCGTCAGCGACGCCACGATGCCGAACAGTGCCAGGAGCACGGCGATCGCCGCCGCACGTCTTGGCTTGGGATGTGCTTGGTAGGGATTCATCTGTCGGGTCCTCCTGTTAGGTCCTGGAGGAGAGACAGCCCAGCCCGCAGCAATTCACAGCAAACAGATGTGTCGCCCGTCACACGCGAGCGAGAAGCTCCTCGACGTTGATCACGACGACTCGTCTCTCAGGAGCTGGTAGCGCTCGCGCATATAGGCGGCATGGCGCCGGCGTGCCCGTGGATCGAAGCGCTTGTGCGCGGTCTGGCCAGCTATTCCGAGGGCCTCGCCGATCTGCCGCCAGGACGCGCCACCGGCCCGCGCACTCTCGACTGCCAGGTGGAGGTGGGCGCGGGCCTGGTCGAGCGTCTCTTGAGCGCTCGACACGTCCGCCAGCGTGCCGCGGGGCGTCTCTGCCTCAGCCCCTGGCGCAGACTCAACCGGCGCAGCGGCCGCCTGGAAGTACTCGCCAGTGGCTCCTTGCGCAATCCACTCGTCGAGTTCTGCGCAGACATGAGCCAGGCTTGCCGTGGACAACTCGGCCTGATCGGCGAGGCGCCGCCGGTCCATTGACGTCATTGGGGGGCCCGCACCTACGTTGCCTACACGTGCCAACAGGCCGGAGATCTCCGAGGAAACTGTGCGCAGCCGGGCCATGAGCGTTGCGCCCTGGCTCAGCTCGCCGATTTCGGGCATAGCCCACACGGTACCTGCTCATCGGCATTGGCTGAGGTACCCGGCTGAAATTCGTCCTGGACTCACCTGAATATCGGCATTGGCTGACAGATGGAGGAACGACCGACCGTAGTCCTTGGGGCCTTGTCGGCATTGGCTGACAGCAACGAAAGGTTCAGGTGATCTCGTCGATGATGCCGACGATCACCGATCGGATGGGCCCGGTGTCGATACCGAAGATCTGGCGAGCCGAAGTGCCCTCGTCGCAGATCAGGACCCGTTCGCCCGCGCCGGCATCGACCACGTCCACCGCTATCAGGTAGCCGTCGGGGGAACCCTCGGCATCCAACAGATCGCACAGCAGCAAGCGCTGGCCTTCGAAGAAGGGGTGACTGATGGGCGAGACCACGGTTCCTGCAACCCGCGCCACCTTCATCGGCGCTCCTCGGCCAGGGCAACCTGGTCGACGAGGCCGACGATGGCGTGATCGACTGGAACGAATCGTTCTGGCAGGGCTTCGGCCGCCTCACGCGAGGCCACGTAGTAAACGAGCTCTCCGGGGCCGGCCATTGCCACCGCATCAGCGGCAACAACCGGCGTCCCGGCGTCACGCTGCTGCTTGTCCAGGGGTTGGACAACCAAGAACTTCACCCCTTCGAGGCCCTCGGCCTTCACTGTCGCCACCACCGTGCCGACGACGCGTCCAAGGTGCATCAGGGCGCTCCGTCCAGTTGGCGCAGGTGGTGATTGAAGCGGAGATCGGCCTCCAGGTTGTCCCGCATCTCCTGATGCAACTGAGCGATGACACCAGCCCGGACACGGCTCTCCCGATGCTCGGTACCGGCGACCGCAGTTTCGATGGCGATCTCGATGTCGGCAACGACGCCGGTGAACAGGCAGTAGGCACTACCGCCCAGACCGTCGGCCAGCCGCAGGGCCTCGAGCGAAACATCGGCGGCCTTGGCTCCGGCGTCGGCTGCAACGATCGCCGTGGCTACCGAGGACGCCTCTACGATGCCCAGCGCCTCCCCCTCAACGCCGCAGCCCACGTCGCGTGTGGTGATTGCGGTGACCACCGCAGGGTGAACGTCGGCGAGAAACAGCGAGTCCAGGACCGAATCGCCGGCCCCTGTCTCGAGCGCGATCTCGACCTCGGCAGTGCCGCCTCCCACCAGAACCAGGTATCGGCCCGGATGGACGGTGCCGGCATACAAGGCCGCGACCGGCGAGGACTTGGCCATGGCATCGCCCGCAACGATCCCGGCGACAATGGAATCGAACTCCAGCAGGCCAATGGCAGGGTCGAGACGACCCCCGGGATCAGACAATGCGCAATGCCCCCACGACGGTCACCCGGCGGATGCGCGAGAACGTTCGGGGTCGGGTGAGGCCCTCGCCAGTGGGGCTCGCAATGCTGAAGGAGGTGAAGCCTTCGCCGGTGTGCCCAAGACCTGAGTAGTTGGGGCCGTTCGCAACCAGGATCGAGCAGTTCATGCTGCGGGCCATCTTGGTGATCGTGTCGACATTCGTGGAATGGATCGACGCCGTGTGCCGGAAGCCGTGCTCGGATCGCACTGCGAGGCTGATGGCGCTGTCGACGTCTTTGACCCTGGTCACCGGCATCACCGGCATCATCTGCTCGGTCCAGACCAGGCTGTGATCGGTCGGGACCTCGGCCACCAGCAAACGGACATCGCCTTCGGCGGCCACGCCGATCTCATTGAGGAGAGCGGAGGCGTCCTTGCCAATCCATGCCGGGTTTATGGCCCCTGGTTTGTTGGGTGCGCCCATCTGCTTGAAGATCACCCGTTCGAGACGGCGAAGTTCGTGTTCCTTCAGGCGATAGGCACCGGCGCTCGCCATCGCTCGCACCAGGGCGTCTGCGACGGATTCGACGACGATCGTCGTCTTCTCGTCGGTGCAGATGATGTTGTTGTCGAAGGACGCGCCGGCCACGATGTCTCGGGCCGCCTGCTCGACATCGGCCGTCTGATCGACCACAGCCGGCGGATTGCCGGGCCCGGCAG
>JBPCTP010000197.1:0-4364 GCA_051011615.1 Microthrixaceae bacterium
CTGCGCAACCAGGGCATGAGGGAGCGCTACGTGTACGAGATAGCCGGCCACAACTACCGCATGACCGAGCTCCAGGCTGCCGTCGGAATCCCGCAGATGGAGCGCATAGATGAGATCAACGCCACACGTCGGGCCAACGCCGCGAAGCTGTCCGAATCGCTGGCAGATGCTCCGGGAGTAACGGTGCCCACTGTGCGAGAAGGAGCCACGTCCGTCTGGCACCAGTACACGATCCGCGTGACCGCGGAATCGGCCGTCGACCGAGATGGAATGGTCGCCGGGCTCGATGAGGCCGGGATCGGATGCGGCATCTACTACCCACGAACCGCGTACGACTACGAGTGCTACCGCTCGAATGACGCCGTGATCATCTCTGATTGCCCGGAGGCCGAGCTGGCTTCAGCCGAGGTTGTTTCGCTGCCGGTCCATCCGTACCTCACTGATG
Organism: Microthrixaceae bacterium; assembly: GCA_051011615.1. Lineage (GTDB taxonomy): Bacteria > Actinomycetota > Acidimicrobiia > Acidimicrobiales > Microtrichaceae > JBPCTP01. The sequence continues at coordinate 446 of JBPCTP010000197.1, forward strand.
CCGACATCGCCGAGGTCGGCGCAGCCGTGGTCGACCTGGCCCAGGGATAGGCCTGTGGGCGCCTAGGGCACCTCTAGGTCGAACCGGTTGCGGTGAGCTTGAGGACCAGTTCCGCGAGCGGTTCAGTGTGTTCCCGGCTGACATTGAAGCCATGCAGGCGCCAAGCCATGTTGTCCAACACGGAGTTGGCGGGCCGCTGCGCCGGCCGGGGCGGATCGAGTTCGGACGTTTGGATCGGTAGGACCCGACCCGGGTCAGCACCGGAAAGCTCGAACACCTCGCGGGCGAACTCGTACCAGCTCACCGCTTCCTGGTTGGTCGTGTGGAACAAACCGGGCACTCGCTCGACGGCAAGCTTCGCCACCATCTGCGCAAGATCGGCGGCAAAGGTCGGATGGCCGATCTGGTCATCCACGAATCTGACCTCACCGTCGCCGGCCGCGAGATTCAACAGGGTCTTGACCATGTTGTTGCCGTGTTCGCCGCAAACCCACGACGTGCGGGCGATGGTCCAGGCCGGATCGATCTCCATTTCGCCGCCCAACTTGGTGCGGCCATAGACCGACTGCGGGTTGGGTGTGTCCCACTCGACATAGGGCGTGTCCTTGGTGCCGTCGAACACGTAGTCGGTGCTGACGTACACCACATGCGCCCCGACCCGACGCGCACCGTCGGCGACGAAGCGGGTTGCAGCACAGTTCGCTGCGTAGGCCAGTTCTTCCTGCTCCTCGCACGCATCGACCGCCGTGAAGGCCGCCGAATGGATGACTGCTTCTGGGGCAACGCTGGTCAACAGCCCGAGCGCCTGGTCCCGGTCGGTCAGGTCGCACTCGGGCAGGTCAACACCGATGACCTCGTGCTGCGGTGCATCTCCGAGCAGTTTCATGAGCTCGGTACCGAGTTGGCCGGCCGAGCCGGTCACGAGAATCCTCATCGCAGCCTCACCGGTTCTTCACACGGTCCTTGATGCGCTCCCACCAGCCGCGGTTGTCGCGGTAGAAGGCCACAGTGGCCTCGAGACCGTCGTCGAAACTCACCGCCGGGGTCCACCCGAGACTCCGCACCTTTGAACTGTCCACGGAGTAGCGACGGTCGTGGCCGAGGCGATCCTCCACGTACTCCACCGAGGACTCATCCGCCCCGAGCAGCGCGAGAAGCCGGTCGGTGATCTCACGATTCGGATGCTCGTTGTCTGCGCCGATGTTGTGTACCTCACCGATGGTTCCCTTCGCGAGCACAACGTCCAGGGCGTCACAGTTGTCGGTGACGTACAGCCAGTCGCGCACGTTGAGGCCGTCTCCGTAGAGGGGCACCTTCGTTCCGTCGAGCAGGTTGGTGACGAACAGCGGGATGAGCTTCTCCGGGAACTGGTACGGGCCGTACTGGTTGGAGGACCGGGTCACCAGCACCGGAAGATCGTGCGTCTCGTGGTACGCGAGCGCGATCAGGTCCGATCCGGCCTTCGCCGCGCTGTAGGGAGACCGCGGGCTGAGGGTGTCGGACTCGGTGAAGGAACCCTGCTCGATCGAGCCGTAGACCTCGTCGGTCGAGATGTGCAGGAAACGCTCCACCCCGGCATCCACAGCCACGTCACAGAGCACGTTCGTTCCCATGCAGTTCGTGCGGACGAACACATCGGGGTCCAGCAGGGAACGATCCACGTGGCTCTCGGCTGCGAAGTGCACCACCACGTCATGGCCCGGGAGGTTGGCGCGCACCGCGTCGCGCTCGCAGATGTCGCCGAGCACGAAGCTGAAGCGCGGATCGTCGTCGAACTCCCTGAGCGTTTCCCGGTTTCCGGCATAGGTGAGCGCGTCGAACACGGTCACCTCGTCATCGGTCGTGGCAAGCACGCGCCGCACGTAGTTGGAACCGATGAAGCCGGCCCCACCGGTGATGAAACGTCTCATGTTCAGCTCACACTACCGGCGTACATGGCGCCGACTCCCCTACCGACGGTTGCGGGCTCGCGCCCCGGCGTTCAGGTGCGAAGCGCCGCGTGTGGTTGCCACTGCGGTTCCATGTCAGCGCGCCGGGGGTTCGCTCGATCGCGATCCGAGAGGATCGGATCACCCTCGATCGCCCAGTCAGCGGCGATGTCTGGATCGTCCCAGGCCACGCCGAGCTCGTCAGCGGGGTTGTAGTACCCATCCACGAGATAGGTGATGGCCATGTCTGTCACCGAGGCAAATCCGTGCGCCACGCCGGGCGGGATGTAGACGCCCAGGTGCTCGTTGTTCCCGCCGTCCACCTCGCCGAGGTCGACCATCTGCGTGTTGCCGTCCGTGGGGCTTGCGGTGCGCAGGTCGTGCAGTACGACGCGAGCGTGGCCGAACGGCACGTACCAGTAGTCGGCCTGGTGAAGGTGGTAGTGCAATCCGACGATGCAGCCGGCGACCCGGTTGCCGCGGTTGGCCTGGATCATCTCGCGGCCGCCCGGAATCCACTCGCGGCGGTAGGTCTCCACGAAGTAGCCACGGTCGTCTCCGAACACCTTGGGACGGACGATCGCTACCCCGTCGATCAACTCGGAGGGTTCAACTTCTGCCATGGACACTGGGGTCTCTCCTGAATCGACGCGGCCGGTGGAGGCCAAGCAGTATTGCCGTCACTGGATGTCGACGCTGCAGTCATCGCCGATCATGAGCCGGGTCGCCACCGGACGTTGTTGGGAACGTCGCACCTCGGCATCGCGGCCCACGAGCGAGTCCGTGAGCCTCGGGACCCCGTCGATCACCGACCCGCGCAGGATGACCGAGTGCTCGATCTCTGACTTCGTCACGCGGCAGTCGTCGTCTATGGCGGTGAATGGACCGACATAGGAGTGCTCGACAACTGTCCCCTCACCGATCACGACCGGGCCGCGGATGTGGGAGTCGACCACCTTCGCTCCCGCTTCGAGCACGACACGGCCATCGATCCGACTCCTGGAGTCGATTTCGCCGTCGACACGCGACTCGATCGACTCCAGTACCCGGCGGTTGCTCTCCAGCAGCGGATCCTTCTTTCCGGTGTCCAGCCACCAACCCTCGAGTTCGTCATGACGCACGCGGTCACCCGCATCGATCAGCCACTGGATGGCATCGGTTATCTCGAGTTCGCCGCGATCGGAGGGCTCGATGGCGGCGACTGCGTCATGGATCCTCCGTGTGAACAGGTAGACGCCGACGAGCGCGAGATTGCTGGGCGGATCGTCCGGCTTCTCCACCAGGTGCACGACGTGACCCTCCGAATCCACCTCCGCAACTCCGAAACGGTGCGGGTCGGGCACCTCACACAACAGGATCTGGGCAGAGGGTGAGCTTGCATCCTCGCCCAGCTTGGGACTGTCGGCGTCTCGGCGATCCGTCTCGAAGCGTGAAACGAACTCGGTGAGTCCCTGCTGGAGCATGTTGTCGCCCAGATACATCACGAAGTCGTCGTCACCCAGGAAGTCATGTGCAATGAGTACACAGTGGGCCAGACCGAGTGGCTCGTCCTGGGAGATGTAGGTGACCTCGGCACCGAATCGGCTGCCGTCGCCAACCGCGGCTCGGACCTCGTCGCCGGTCTCGCCGATGATGATGCCGATCTGTGTGATGCCGGCTGCGACCATCGCCTCGATCCCGTAGAACAGGATCGGCTTGTTCGCGACGGGAACCAGTTGCTTGGCGCTCGTGTGGGTGATGGGTCGGAGCCTGGTGCCGGCGCCGCCCGAGAGGATCAGTCCCTTCACGCCTCCATTACTACCAGCCAGCCCGGGACTTCGGCGTATGGGGAGTGCAGAACACAGCGGGCGCGGCGCTAGCGTTCGGTCATGGCCGAAAAACTCCCGAACGACAGCCAGGAGATGGCCATCGCTCTGGTCGGAAGCGACGCCGAAGTGCTCGAACTCGGCTGCGGCGAGGGACATGTCAGCGCACGGTTGACTGCCAATGGC
>JBPCTP010000198.1:0-4348 GCA_051011615.1 Microthrixaceae bacterium
CTACCGCGCACTGACGAGGCCAGCGACCCGAGCACCGCACCGCCGACATAGAGCGCTACCACCCACCCGATGACGTCGAGTGCCAGTTCATCGGAGGTCTCGCGCTCTCGGGTCCCGAGGCGAGCGAGCCGCTCCCCGATCGTGGTCACGTTTCCGGTACCACCGGTGGTGAGAACTCCCACGTTGCGGACCTTCCGCAATGCCATTCCCTGCAGCCCCATGGCCACCGCAGTCACGGCGATGATCAACAACACCGGGGCGTCGACCTCGGAGCTCGCATCGTTGCCGCGGCCGAGCAGCCAGGCCGTGACAACGAGGGCCACCAAAACCACGATCTCCGCAGCCAGCGCCCCCATCAGTCGGGGGCGGCCCCCCTTGAGGGCACGGTCGAACGCGGCAACACCGATCGCTGCGCCCAGTACGTATGCGACCAGGGAAACCGCTGAGGCGGATGCCTCGGCCCAGTGCCCCTGCCCGATGGCGATACCGGCGAGAATCAGATTGCCGGACTGGTTGGCCGTGAACACCGGGAAGACCCGCAGGTAGATGAACGCGTCCACGAAGCCCGAGACCATCGCAAGCAGGATCGCAACTGTCTCGGGACGCCTGACGGGAACTGCCACGCCCGACAGTCTCGCCAGAGCGACTCATGCGATGGTGGACTCTGCCGGCTCAGCGGTGGATGAAGGACGGCTCCGAGTGGTCCCAGTCGGCCAGGAGTGACCGGATCGCGGTCAGCAGGATCAGGGGTTGGTCGAGCATTGCGTGGTGCCCCGCCTCAGGGATCTCGATTACCGGCGTCACCCTGTCCATTGCTTCGTACATGGAGGCCCCGATGTCCTCGGTGACCAGTCCGTTCTCCGATCGAAGCAGGGCGAGGCGACAACCGATTGCCGCAAGGTACGGCGCCGCTATGCCACGCATTCCGCCGGCGAACTGCTCGAAGATCTGGCGGTCGAACTTCCATTGCCAGCCACCGGCGACCTCCCTCAGCGAACGCCGCGCCACATGGTCGACAACGAAATCCAGGTACTCGGGTTGCTCGGGCACCGTGCGGAACCGAAGCAATGCTTCGTCGACGGACTCGTAGACCCGCGGTTGGCCGAACGCCTGCTTGAGTTGGTAGCTACGGGTCTCGGGATCCATCTCCATCACGGGCGAATCACAGATGATCACGCCTGCGAGCGCACCACCGTGCATTGCGGCAGTGGCGATGGTGACGAACCCGCCCATCGAGTGACCCACCACGACGGGAGGGCCCGCAATGTCGCCCGCGGCAGCCACCGCCATGACCTCGTCGGTCCACTGTTCGAGTGAGTACTCCTCGCGGTGCCCGCTGTCGCCGTGGCCGGACAGGTCGATCGCCAACACGCGGAAGTCGCCGGCGAAGCTCGCAGCGATGTGGGTCCACCAATGGCAGTGAGCGCCACCGCCGTGCACGAAGATCAGCCCTCGCCGGCCGGGTTCTCCCCATGCCGAGAAGTGGACTTCGACGCCTGCAACATCCACGGTGCAGTCCTCGAATGTCACCGCCAGGGCTCGGCGAAACCACGAGGGTGATTCAGGATGCGGGGTGATGCCCATCGCCCCCACTCAAGCAGGCACGGCCTCCTGATCCAAGATCCCGTCGCTGCGTCGACGCTTGGGGGTCTCATCATCGGGCTGGTTGGCGGGCAGCCGACCCAGCCGCTGGGTCGGGAGCGTCACACGGCAGTACTCGGTGATTCGGTGCAGCGCCTCGTCGCTGACGCGTGTGAACTGCACACCGACGAGGTACGCGCCGTCATCGAGACGTCGGCACGAGCGCACCCGGCATCGAGCTTCCACGGGACGGAGCTCGCCGTCGAGCCCCGGCACGATCATGTCGATGCTCAATGCGCCGCCCGGGGCCCTGGCTGTCGGCACGATCAAACCGGCGCCGCCGGGGGTCATGTCCACCAGGTTCACCAACTCGCCGCCGATGCTCGCCGCAACATCAACCGCGACGCGGTACTCCGAGCGACGCTGCTTGTGGCCGGCCGATGAGCGCAGCACCGAAATGATCACGGCGACCTCGAAGGCACCGATGAGCAGCGTGGCGGCCAGGGCGAACTCGGGCATTGCGGGCAACTCGACCCATCCGATCGTGGCGAAGCTCCTCGCGGCGTAACAGGCCAGAAGCGCTGAGATGCCGACGGACAGCAGCGGGAGCCTGCGCAGCACGGTGACACCCCCGGGATCCACACCCGCCTTCGGGGTCACCTTGAATCCACCCACTACCGGAAACAGCAGGCTCAGGCAGGCCCCGGTGTAGGTACCCATGGTCACCCACCCGTACCGCGTGGCCGCCAACGGTCCCGAGTAGCCGCGACCCAGCTTGCGGGTGGCCCAGAGCGACAGCAGCACCCACGGCGCCCAGAACACCGCGAACGCCAGAGGTTCGCCCTGCAGGGGCAGGCTGCCGCTGAGCAGCGTGGCGCAGAGAACGAACAACAGCGCCAACCGTTGGGGTCCGCCCGCATAGTGCGAGAGGGAACCCAGGTAGGAAAGGCGTTGGCGCAGATGAAGGCCGCGAGCCCAGAGCGGATTCTGGGGTCCGAGCAGCACCCTCAGGTTGCCTCGTGCCCAGCGGCTGCGTTGAAGCAGGAACGAGTCCAGATCGTGCGGGGCAAGTCCGAGCAGGACCGTCTCATCCACGTAGCGGGTCTTCCATCCGCGCTGGTGCAACACGATCGAGGTGTGGAAGTCCTCGGCGATCGTGTCGGTCTGCACCCCACCGATCTCCACGAGGGCCTGACGGCGGATCACGGTGCCCGAGCCGCACCAGAACACGGCGTCGTCGCGTTCCTTGACGGGGCAGATCACCCGGAAGAACAGCGACTGTTCGTGCACCTCGCCGCCGATGTGTTGGACCGAGTCGAGGTTCGAGAACTCATGCGGTGCCTGCGCAAGCACCACCTCCGGGTCATCGAAGTGGCCGACCATTGCGTTGAGGAAGTCCGGCAGTGGCACGTGATCGGCGTCCAGTACCGCGATGAGCTCTCCGTCGAGGTATTCCAGGGCATTGTTGATGTTGCCGGCCTTGGCGTGTGTGTTGTCGTCGCGAGTGACGTATTCGACTCCCATCGCCCGTGCGAGCTCGGCCATCGGGGGGCGGCGGCCATCATCGAGCAACCAGGTCCTGTGAGGATGTGTGATGGCGGCGCAGCCGAGCAGCGTCGCCCTCAGGATCTCGACAGGTTCGTCGTAGGTCGGCACGAGCACGTCCACGGTCCGCACCTTGGTGACCGGAACACGTGGGCAGTCAACGGATCGCCACGCAAGGAACGTGTAGAAGAACAAGCTGATCCAGCCGACTATCTCAGCTGTCACCAGAACCACGTAGAGAAACGCGTTGGCACCTCGCCACGTCCAACCCAACCGCCAGGTCAGGTAGGCGCCACCCCAGACAACAGCAACCGCTGCGACGAGGCGAACGGCGGTTTCGGAGCCGGCTGACCCAGGCGTCGGTCCGCGACGATTGCTGCTTTCCATGCCTGTGGCATCGGTTTGCAGCCACGTTCGGTTGAAAACTCAACGCAACAAGCGGTCAGCTGATCTCGCTGGCAACGGATTCGCCGAGCTCTGCGCTGACCTCGGCGGCCACTTCGGAGCCCGTCGGCTCATGCCCAGCTGCACTCTGGTGGGCGTGGTGCACCGCATCGAGGAAGTGGGCCACCGCCTGGATCACGGCATTGGCCCGCACGGAGGCGAACGTCTCGAACGCGTGCTGCGCACCATGCAGCTCCAGGTAGTACACGGGATCGCCAGAGACTGCCCGCAGCTCCTCGACGAACAACCTGGCGTCCTCGACGGGTGCCAGCACATCGCGGTCGCCGTGGACAACCATGAACGGGGGCGCGTCCGCCCTGACCTGGTCGATCGGAGACGCCAGCGCCCAGCCCTGTGGATCCTCCGAAGGGTCGGTCTTCATGACCATGGGGGCCAGGAACTGTTCGATCGTGCCCTCGGGCCATGCTCCGGTTCGGTTCTTGAAGTCGAACACCCCATAGAAGGGCACTGCCGCCTGAACGCTCGTGTCAGCTGACTCGAAACCGGGCTGGAGCGATTCGTCATCAACCAGGGCAGCAAGTGCGGTGAGGTGGCCGCCCGCGGACCCGCCGGTTACCGCGATGAAGTCCGGATCGATGCCGAGTTCATCGGCATGGTCGCGGATCCATGCAATGGCGCGTTTCACATCGACGAGGTGATCCGGAAACGTTGCCGACGGACTCAGGCGGTAGTCCACGTTGCAGCACACCCACCCGGAGCGAGCCATCTCCTTTTGCAGGAGTTGTCCCTGGCGGTCCTTGAACCCGAGGATCCATCC
>JBPCTP010000199.1:0-4671 GCA_051011615.1 Microthrixaceae bacterium
GCCGCGGCTCAGGTGGCTGGCGACCTCGACGGGGCGGTCGCCCTCGAGGCAGCGGTCAACGACGAACAGGCGGTGATCGCGGCCTTCGACAGTTTCGAGGCCGAGGTGGGCGTTGCGGACCTGGTGGTCAACAACGCCGGCATCGTTCGATTCGGCTCGCTGGGCGAACTGAGCGCACAGGACTGGCGCGACACCATCGATGTGAACCTCACCGGCACCTTCCTCGTCGGACGTACAGCAGCGAACCGCATGGCTGCTGCGGGGCGGGGCGCCGTGGTCAACATCACCTCCATCAACGGCGTGACACCGGGTCCCTATGCCGGTGCATACGGTTCGTCGAAGGCGGCCATAGCGATCCTCACCGCACAGATGGCACTCGAGTTCGGCCCGGCCGGCGTGAGGGTGAACAGCGTCGCCCCGGGATTCATCGACGGCGGGATGTCCGAACCCCTCTACGAGGACCCAGCCACCAGAGAAGTGCGAACTTCCGCGGTGCCGCTGCGACGACTCGGCACGCCCGCAGACATCGCTGCGGTGGTGCTGTGGCTCGGCTCCGAGGATGCGGGCTACATAGCCGGACAGAACCTCGTGGTGGACGGCGGCGTGGCCAAGTCGGTGCTGGCCAACCTACCGCGCCCGGCGAAAGTGGACGGCGTGGGCGGAAAGGGCACCCGGCAGTGACGCGTAGCGCCCTCATCCTCAGTGGCGGCAACCATCCTTTCGACCAGACCACGCCCAGGGTGCAGACCTTGGCCGAAGAAGCCGGCTTCGAGGTGACAGTTGTCGATTCGCCTCCCGATGCTGCAAGGCATCTGGAGTCGAAGGATCCTGACCTCTGGGTGTGCAACACGCTTCGTTGGCGGATGCTGGCGGACCAGTACGCGAACCTGCGCGAGGAGTTCGCCTATGAGATCGACGCAAACACCTCTGCGCGCATCGAGGCCTGGGTCAACGGCGGCGGCCGACTGCTGGCACTGCATGCGGCGCCCATCTGCTTCGACAACTGGCAAGGCTGGGGAGAGCTGATCGATGCACGCTGGCAATGGGGCGTCTCTTCGCACCCACCGCTGGCGGAGATCACCGTCGAGTTCACCGCCGAGCACCCGCTCACGAGCGGCCTGGCGGACTTCTGCATGCTCGACGAGGCCTACGGGGACATGTGGCTGGCACCAGAGGTGGAACCCCTGGCCATCTCGCGCTGGGGTGGCCGGGAGCACCCGATGCTCTGGGTGCGCAGCGTCGGCGACGGCACGGTCGTCACATCCACACTGGGCCACGGAGCAGAATCCTTCGACCACCCGACTCATCGCGAGGTGCTTCGTCGCTCCATGAGCTTGTTGTCCCGACCAGAGGTACCTGTATGAAACAAGTGGCGTCTGTATGAAACAAGTGGCGTCTGTATGAAACCGCTGGAAGGCACCTCTGTGCTGATCACCGGCGGTGGCTCCGGAATCGGTGAGGGCACCGCGGAACTGTTCGTCTCACGCGGGTCGCTGGTAACCATCACCGGCCGCACCGAGGCGAAGCTGGCAGCTGTGGCGTCTGCGCTGGGGGAGCGCTGCAGCTACGTGGTCGGCGATGTCACCTCGGCTGGCGACCGCAACAGGATGCTCGCTGGTGCGGTGGCACACGGCAATGGTCGACTCGACACCCTGGTCTCCAACGCGGGGAACATGTACCGCGGTCCGGTAGACGAACTGGACGAGCAGGCGTTGCTGGCGCTGTTCCACACGAACGTGATTGCGGGGATGATGCTGTGCGGCGAGGCCGCCCAACACCTCGCGCAGAGCGAAGGTTGTGTGTTGTTCGTCGGCTCGGTGCACACCCAGCGAGCTTTTCCGGGGGCCTCCCCCTACGCCGCCACCAAGGGCGCCCTGGAGGCGCTCACGGGAGTTCTTGCCGCAGAGCTCGGCCCCAGGGGAATCAGGGTGGGATGTGTCCGCCCCGGCGCCGTCGATTCCGAGATCAACGTGCGCGCCGGGCTGGCGACAGCGGAGGAGAACCGTGCGCGATTGGAGTCGCTGTCGGATTCCCATGCCCTGGGGCGCATCGGTACCCCCCGTGAGGTAGCCGAGGCCTTCGAATACCTCGCCACCGCCGAGTGGACCACGGGCAACGTTCTGACCGTCGATGGCGGACTGGGTCTCGGGGTCACCAATGCCTGATTCAACACTGAACGAACTGAACGGAGCCACGCTGTGAGCGAGCCAGAGACGATCACCATCACCTCCTATGACGAGGCGAAGGACACCTACCGCCAGAAGGCTTTGCGACAGGCCCTCTACGACGCCGGCGAGGTGATCATGGCCGACGTGATCGTCAACCTGCATGCCGATGAGCACCGCTCGCGGCGCCGCCTCGAGAATCGCCTCTTTCGCCGCGACCGCATGGAGGACTACGAGAAGCGGCGCTTTCCCGAGGTGATCGAGGCGACGATCGCTCCCCACGTCGAGGCCGGGAGTTGTGAGTTGGTTCACCTCAGCCACCAGCTGATGATGAACCTGGCCGCCACGACTGCGGGCATCGACCGACCCCTCGCCACGCCGGAGGAGACCTTCCACCTCTACGACTACCTGATGACCTTCATCGAGGGCGCAACGCTTGCTCATTTCACCGGCGACAAGGATGCCAAGGCGGCGGAGGTGGCGGCCGCTCTCGAGGAATTCGACGCCGAGTTCCTGAGCCCGTCGATCGCCCGCCGCCGCCGTGCAATCGAGGCCGAGGCAGCAGGTGACATCGATGAGTCAGAGGTGCCTGTCGACGTGCTCACGACGCTGCTGCGCAATGAGGACGACCTCGAGCTTCCCCACGAGACGATCCGTCGCGAGACGGCCTTCTATCTGCTCGCCGGCGCCCACACCTCCGCCACGGCCTTCGTGCGGACGCTGCACCGGCTGTTCTCGTGGGAGCAGGAGCACCCCGAGGAGCGCGACCTGATCCGCACGGATCCAATAGCGGTGCAGCGCTGCATGCACGAGACGATCCGGCTCGAGCCGTCGTCCCCTGTGGCCATGCGATGGGTCCTGGAGGACACCGAGCTGCGTTCCGGGCGAAAGCTCCCCAAGGGCGCGAAGGTCGTGATCGACCTGACGTCGGTGAACCGCGACCAGGAGGTGTTCGGAGTCGACGCGGAGGACTTCAACCCCCACCGCGAACTGGCTGACGGCGTGTCGCCGTGGGGTCTGAGCTTCGGCAACGGCATGCATGCCTGCATCGGGCAGGATCTCGCTGGTGGACTGCCCTTCGAGGAGGGTGACGAGCTCGAGGAGCATCTCCACGGCCTCGTACCCGTGGCGGTGCAGTGGATGCTCAACCACGGGGCTCGCCAGGATCCCGATTCACCGCCGGAAATGGACACAACCACTGCCCGGCCTTACTGGGGTACCTACCCGGTCGTGTTCGGTTGATCGACCTCCACGCCCACGTCGTACTCGAGGGTGTACTCGGGCGCGCCGGTGCCCATGGTCCGGAGCTGACGGACGATCCGCAGTGTCCGACGTTCCGCGTGGGCGGCTACACCCTCGAGGGCGTCCGGTATCGCAACAGCGCTTTCATGGATGTCTCGCTCCGCCTGGAGCAGATGGAGGCTCTCGGGATCGACTGGCAACTGCTGTCGCCCAATCCCCTGACCTACCTGCACCACGTCGAGGTGCCCGTGGCTGCAGAGTTCGCCCGTTGGCACAACGACGAGATGGCCGCGCTCGTGGCACAGCACCCCGAGCGCCTGGGTGGAGCCGCACAGCTGCCAATGCAGGATCCCGCCGCGGCGGCGTCAGAGCTTCGTCGTGCCGTGCAGGAACTGGGCCTGCTGGCGGCATACATAGGCACCGACATCGGCCACGAAGAGGTGCTGACCCTCGATGACCATCGGATGGACGAGTTCTGGGCCACGGCTGGCGAACTCGGCGTACCTGTGTTCCTGCACCCCGCCCCGCCCGGGATCGATGCGCCACTCGGGGATCCGAGGCTGCGTCGATTCGATGCGGACCTGTGGCTGGCCTTCGCCTTCGAGGAAACTCTCGCGTTGGCCACGCTGGTGTTCGGCGGAGTGCTGGACCGCCACGGGTCGCTCGATGTCTGCCTGTCCCACGGTGGCGGCGCGCTGGTGGCCCTGATCGGCAAGCTTCGGGCGCTCGCGGGTCGCCCCTGGGTGCCCGAGGAGCTGCGGTCAGTCGGGGCCATCGAAGAACGCCTGCGGCGCCTCCACTACGACGCCCACGTGAGCGACCGGGGCGTGCGGTCGGCCCTGGAGGGAATCGTCGGTGTTGATCGTCTGGTGGGCGGTACGAACTTCGCCGGTTGGGACCAGCCCGCGGAGCTGCCCGAACAGGCGCTTTGTGAGCAGATGGACGCGAACGCCCGCGGGCTGTTGCGACTGACGCAGTAGTTCGGAAGTCTCGGCTCAGATGTCGAGCCGTTGGCCGGACTCGTCGTAGAGCACTATCGCTCCGGAAGGACAGCGCCGCGCTGCTGTCAACAGTCGGTCGTCGTCGAGGTCGGTGGCGCCCGGTAGCAGTACCGCCAGCTCTTCGTCGTCGAATCCGAACGCGGCCGGGTTGTCCGCCACGCACTTGCCGGAGCTCACACACTCGTCAGAATCCACCTCCACCCGGTAGCCCACCTCAGAACTCGATCTGGATGGCATGGCGCGATGCCAGCACGGGCTTGATG
>JBPCTP010000200.1:0-3274 GCA_051011615.1 Microthrixaceae bacterium
CAGTGCCTCCGAGGGGGTAGGTCACGGCCGGCCTTGTGCCGACTCTGTCTGAGAAACTACTTCGGCAGCCTCGATGGCGAAAAAGCCTGTGATCGCAAAGGCAGTCGAGCCGGGCCGCCGCCGTCCACCTCACCTGTCTGTTGAGGTGGACACACCACACGTTATGGCAAGGGTCCCGACCCGGCTGGTCGCTCGCCGGTCCGGGTCAGGCGAGAGCGGCTGCACCGAACGGCTCCGCCATCGTCGCCACGTCGTCGGCCGGCCCGGCGATGAGCACGTATTCGACATTGCGAACGTGTGAGACCTTGCCGACCTTGCGTCCACCGGGGTCATGGATGCCGATCTTCGCCCCGACGTATCGCTGCGAATTGAAGCCGAGCACCGTCACGTCGCCATGAACACTGCAGGCATCACGGAGGTCTTCGAGTTCGATCCAGGATTCGTTGTTGTAGGACAGCACCACGATCCGGGCGTCCACATCGGCGATGCACTGTCGCAATGCCGCCGGCATCTGGCGCTTGGCGTTGAACACGCTGCGGGTGGAGTCATCGCGTACGTCGATGCGCTTGCAGGCGACCCCGTAGTGCTCGGGCTCGTCCCACGCGATCAGTGTTTCCCAGATGTGGTAGTTCGAGAAGTACCGGTGCTGGTTGTAGGGAGGATCCAGGTACGCGAGATCGAAGCGCCCGACAGTGGGTGCAACCGTGGTGGCGTCGCCCCGGATCGCCCGTCCGTGTCCGCTGAGCAGTTCCGGCGCACGCAGCTCCAGGTCGTTGTAGGACCGCGGTGCCCACTGCTTCACGTATGCCATCTGTACGCCGGTGGTGGAGTCCACCCGGTCGGCGGCTTCCATGAGGCTGGTGAGCAGGATCGGGTACAGCGAGGAGCCCAGGAACTCGTCCTCGATGGCCTGGCGGATCGCGTCGATGCGTCGACCGTTGTGTGGTTGGAAGAACCGTGACTGTCGACAGAAGGTCTCTGTGAAGTAGCCCTCCACCCCGTGCAGTGCGGACAGATGCCCCAGTGCCGAAGCGAGGTCGGCCGGAACGATGTCGTCGGCGTCCGTGGCGATGTAACACTGCCCCAGCACCTCGGCGTACCGGGCGGAATCCACCGCAGTCACCGACAGACCCCGCCTCTTGAACTCCTGGGCGACCCGCGTCGTGCCACAGAACAGGTCGAGAGCGGTTTGCGCGCCCGAGAGTTGGCACAGCTCGCCGAGCGCCGGCACGAGTCGTCGTTTGGAACCGATGTACTTGATCAATCGGGCCACCCCCGGCGGGCCGTCGCGCAACTTCAAGCTATCTGCCTCCCGCTGCGACGGCCGGTTTGGTGCACGCCGGCTGCTTCCGGTCGCTACCTTGCTCGCATGTCCCCGCCTGATCGACTCGTCGTGGAGGTTCGATGCGCGTCAACCGATTCAGAGTTGGTGGCAGAGCAACTCCTGGTGCTGGGTGCCTCAGCGGTCGCGGAGTCCCCGCCGGCAGACGGGTCAGACGCCGCAAGCGCAGATGCAGGCGGACGGGTCGTGCTGACCGCTGACCTGGAACCCGATGCGCTCGAGGCGTTCAGTTGGCCGGGTGTTCAGGTGTCCATCGTCGACCCGGGTACCGGCTGGCTCGAAACATGGCGAGAACACGCATCGGCCCAACGAGCCGGCCGGTTCGTCATTCGACCGCCGTGGGTGCCGGGCGATGTTGCAGCGTCGCTCGGGGCCGGGCCGTCAGCCTTGGCTGGCGAGGATGGCGAAGTCATCGACCTGGTGGTCGATCCGGGTCACACCTTCGGATCAGGGAGCCATGAAACCACGAGGCTGTGCCTGGAGCTGATCGGTCGTTGGATACGCCCCGGGGACACGGTGCTCGACGTCGGATGCGGAAGCGGGGTTCTGTCGGTCGCGGCATTGTTGGCGGGCGCCTCACGGGCAACCGGCATCGACATCGATTCGGAATCAGAAGCTGTTTCCCGAGGCGCTGCTTCGGCCAACGCCGTCAGCGATCGTTACCGATTCGCCGGGGAATCGATTCCGCCCGGTCGGTACGACGTGGTGGTCACCAACATGCTGGTGAACGAGATGGAGGGTCTCGCCTCGGGCATCGCCGATGCGACCGCGCCGGGCGGTGTGATCATCGCAAGCGGGTTCCTGGTATCGCAGATGCCCAGGGTGACCCACGCACTGGGGCAACTGGCCGACCCGCCCCTGCTGGAGACCGTGGCGGACGGGGACTGGCGTGGGATCGCATTGCGCGCCCCGCTCTGAGGCGGGTCACCGTCGCCGAAGAACACACACGGGCCCGCGGCGCCTTGCGGCAGCCACGGGCCCGGGGGTTGGGGGGGTTGGGGTTATCCACTGGAACGCCAACACGAGCCGCCGCATTCCCGACAATCGGTGATTGTCTCTGGTCAATACCGTGAGTCGCTCACACAGCCCATTGGGAACCCTCCAGCAGCAGGCCCGGCAATAGCAGTAGAGGCGCATTCGATTTCTCCGGCATGGGCGTTCTCGCCATCGGGCCACGGGTCCGAACAGCCGCCATCGCGGCATCTCGCAGCTTGGGTAGGGTCGTGAAATGTCAAAGCCAGAAACGTTGGGGGAACTGAGGGCGTCCGGATGGGAGTCGGTTCCCGTGAAGACCGAGATCAGGCGCAACGCCGCTGCGCGCATCCGCGCGGGCGAGCCTCTGTTCCCGGCAGTGCTCGGCTATGAGGACACCGTGTTTCCGCAGCTCGAGAACGCGCTCCTGGCCGGCCACGACATCATCTTCCTGGGCGAACGCGGGCAGGCGAAGACCCGCATGATTCGCGAACTGGTCGACCTGCTCGATGAGTGGATGCCGATAGTCGAGGGGTCCGAGATCAACGACGATCCATACAGCCCGGTGTCCGCCCATGCGCGCTCGCTGGTCGAGGAGATGGGCAACGACACGCCGATCGACTGGGTGCATCGAAGCACCCGCTACGGCGAGAAGTTGGCCACGCCGGACACCTCGATCGCGGATCTCATCGGCGAGGTGGACCCGATCAAGGTGGCGGAGGGCCGTTACCTCTCCGACGAACTCACGCTGCACTACGGCCTGGTTCCTCGAACCAACCGCGGCATATTCGCGATCAACGAACTGCCGGACCTGGCCGAGCGCATCCAGGTTGGGTTGCTGAACGTGCTCGAGGAACGTGACGTACAGATCCGTGGATACAAGGTGCGGCTGCCACTCGATGTGTTGCTCGTGTCGTCAGCCAATCCGGAGGACTACACCAACCGCGGTCGGCTCATCAC
>JBPCTP010000201.1:0-2753 GCA_051011615.1 Microthrixaceae bacterium
GACGCTGCCGCCGACATCATCAGCGCGGTTCATGACTCAGCGCCACGGGTGCGATGCCTGGCAACCAGCCGCGAGGGCCTGCGAGTCGGGGCCGAGCAGGTCTGGCACGTCCCGGTTCTATCGATGCCGGAGCCTGGAGCAGACGTGTCGTTGGACAAGGCGCTCGACTACGAGGCAGTTGAGTTGTTCCTGGATCGGGCTTGCGCTGCGGACCACCATTTCGTGCTCGACGATTCGAATCTGAAGGCCGTTTTGCACCTGTGCCGCCGCCTGGACGGTCTTCCCCTGGCTGTCGAACTCGCAGCGGTCCGAAGCTCGGTGATGTCAGCCCCGGAGATCCTGCGCAGGATCGATGCCCGCTTCAGCCTCCTCACCGACGGCGTGCAAAGGGGCGCGGGGAAACGGCAGACGCTTCGCGGGGCAATTGACTGGTCCCACGACCTCTTGGACACCAACGAGCAGAAGCTCTTCCGGCGGCTGTCGGTGTTCACTGGCGGCTGGACCCTCGACGACGCCGAGACCGTGGTGAGCGGCGACGGCGTGGACTCCGCCCAGGTGCTCGACCTCCTGACCGGCTTGGCGCGCAAGTCGATGGTCGTGGTCACCAAGTCCGAGGGAGTCACCCGCTATCGACTGCTGGAGTCGCTTCGCGAGTACGGCCGGGAACGGCTTGCAGAAACTGGTGAGGAAGTGGCGTTCTGCGATCGTCATGCGGTTGCGTTCTTCGAACTCGTCGAGGGGCTGGCACGCGACATCCGTGGTCCTGGCCAGGCCGATGCCTACGACTGGATCCGCGCGGAGTTCGACAACATAAGGACGGCATTCGAGTGGTTCGTCCACCACGGTGATACGGGGCGGGCGTTGCGATTCGTGCGAATCATGCGCACATACTTGGCCGAGCACCTACCGACGGAGGGTTTCCGGTGGGCGCTCGACGCCGTGACGATCGGTGAGAACGCGCTGCGCGGGCTACTTGCCGCCGGCTTGGCCGACGCATCCTGGATCGGGTACGTCGGTGAACGCGACGAAGCACTGTCGCTGGCTCAGCGCAGCATCGACGTTTCGCGAGCTGCGGGGCTCGCCCCCGACCCCGAGGCGCTGCTTCCCCTGGGACTGGGGTCGCTCTATGCGGGAGACCTCGAAGGTGCACTCAACCACTTCGAGGAGGCCACGGCTGTTGCCCGGCAGGTCGACGACGTCTATGAGATCGCCGCAGCGCAGACCGGCGTCTGCTTCCTTCGGGCAATGCTGGGGGACAGCGACGGCGCCATCGAGGCGGGCGAGGAGGCGGTGGATCTTGGTCGAGCTCTAGGCTACGACACCCAGATCGCCGGAGGTCTGGCCTCTCTGGGTTTCGCTGTGGGCGCTGTCGATGCCGATCGATCAGTGGACCTCCTTCGCGAGAGCCTGACGATCAAGGATGACACCACCTACTCGGCCGTCGCGCGAGTGCTGCTCGCACACCTCGAGCTGCTTCTTGGCCAACTGGTGGAGGCACCATGGTGGGACATTTCTCGAGCCGAACGGTGCTCGTGCTCCGATAAGTCAGGTTGGCCGATCACCGGCGAGGGTCACACGGATGAGTCGCCGCTCCGCCCAGCCGTAGTCGTGTTCGTGGAAGTGCAATGTCGACCGGTTGTCCCACATCACCAGATCGCCAGCCGACCACCTGTGCCTCAGCAAGAATCGATCCTGGGTCGCACGGACCACCAGTTCGTGGATTCCGCTCCTGTCGCAGGTGGCTGGGCCGGCGATGATTGCAGTCGTGAAGGCGTCATTGACGAACAACGACCTACGGCCGGACACCGGGTGGGTCCGAACCACCGGGTGGGTCGACGCCGGCGCTTCGTCTGATCCGGTCAACAGTGCCACCCCCAGGCCCTCGTGCCGGGCAGTCGATGCCTGCAGGTCGACCACTTCGGAGATAGGTAGCGAATCGAGTGCTGCCTCGGTGTCCGCGAACAACGTGTCACCTCCCCTATCGGGAAGGGTCTGTGCAGACAGCATCGTCACCGAGGGAGGCTCTTGCTCGAAGGTGACATCGGAATGCCATACCGAAGTGGCCTTGATCTCAGGTCCCAGGTTGATGACCTCGACGATCGGCGGATAGCCCTCGAGGTGCGGAAACAACGGGTGGACCGTTGGCTCACCCACGGCTCGGGCGACAAACAGCAGTTCCTCGGGTCCGAGATGTGCCCCGCGAGCCACTAGGACCTTGTGGTCGACCAGAGCCGTGTCGAGCGCCCTGCCAAGGCTCGGGTCGGGCGACTCGGTGCGCAGCGATCGGACCGCATCCGCGACCCCGATCACCTCGGCGCCGAAGGAGCTGTCGAGCGGAAGGATCTTCAGCATCGCCACAGACCCTGTCAGATCGCGGAGGCGACTTGCGGAGAAACGATCGTCACTCGGGACCGACGAACCCGGCAGCTAGGGTCTTCGCATGGCGAGCAGGGCATCTGCGTTGGCTCGGATGGTTTCGGTGCCTGTGCGGGGATCGGGCGTCATCCCCGGCAGACCACTTGCGAGCCGCGCGAGATGGTCGCGGGCGCAAGCCCTCCAGTGGTCCGCGGACACACCTTGGCTGTTCGGCGCCAACTTCACACCGTCAACTGCGAGCAACCAGATGGAGTTCTGGCAGGATTCCACCTACGACCCCGAGACAATCGACCGGGAGCTGGGCTGGGCAGCCAACACGTTGGGAATGAACAGCGTCCGCGTGTTCCTGCACGATCTGCTCTGGATCACCTATGGCG